>NZ_RJVZ01000010.1:0-82041 GCF_003944215.1 Streptococcus oralis
TTAGTTGTCCTCTAATCTGACTTTCTAAGGTATGGCTAAATTCATATCCATATTCTGGATTGATGGTGATTTCGCCTTCCTCTTCAAGCTCTCTTGAATTAAAAGGTAGTGAAAACTTTAACTGTAATTCCTCATCGGGTTTGTCCCATACAGTGTCAGCATCATACATGTATATCCAAGGATTCATAAATCCGACCATTAAGAGTCCGCCCCTTTTCAATACTCGAGAGGCTTCTTTATACATGTTTTCTAAATCTTCTATATATACATTTGAAACTGGATTAAAAACAATATCAAAAGTTTCATCTTCAAATGGAAAAGGTTTTGTCATATCGCTTTGAACTGTATTGATTTTTAAGCCTTCTCTTTTTGCAACCATCTCATCTCTTTCTAATTGTGATTTAGAAAAATCCATTATGGTGACATCATAACCTTTTGCAGCAAAAACTGGACCCTGCTGTCCGCCTCCACAAGCTAAACCTAATATCTTTTTTCCCTTGGCTTTTTCAAACCATTCTGTTGGAACCTTTTCCCCAACAGTTAAGGCAACAGAAATTGGATGTTTTCTAACTTCTTCTAATTCTTCATGTGTCAACGGCTCAGTGTAGTCATTTTTTACATTATTCCATCTATCTTCATTTAATTTTATATAATTGTTCACCTTACCATCTCCTCGTAATTTTATAGTATTTTGATTTAAGGTGAATATGTTGCCATTGCATTTTTCTCACCTCTACAAATTCTAATTTGTCAATTTCTCATCCATCTCATTATATCATTTTTCCACATTTTCTCATTTACTCAAACTAAATATCAATTAAATTGATGATAGAATTGCTCTCGGCTTAACTTCTCATGCAAGGCGGTTATTTTCTCCTAGTTTCTCACGATTACCTCCTTTGGCTCAAATTTTTCAATAAAAAAAGAATTAAGGAAAACATTTTTCACTCAAGTAGTGATTAAGTGTTCTTCTTAATTCTATAGTTCCAAACTAGGATTGTTTTGTTTTGAAATGATAATAGGCTCCCAACATCCCTGCTGTATTTTGGTGATGGGCAAATTCCAATCGTGTTTTTTCAGCTAAGCTTGGTACCAAGGCCGCCTTCAAGGCTGTACGGATCTTCGGTTTGAGGATTGCCTCTTGCCCCATGATACCGCCACCGAGAATGACCACTTCTGGATTGGCCACATAGCAAATATTTGCCAGACCTTTTCCTAGATAGTCTACCATGCGGTCAATACCAGCCATACAGATCTTGTTCCCTTCAGTAGCTTCCTTGAAAATACGTCGGCCATTCCACTGATCAACTGAGTCACCATGAGCTGCTGCTACATACTCCACCAAGGCTGTGGTAGAGGCGAGGTCTTGGAAAGCTCCATCCTGCATATGCATATAACCGACTTCGCAGGCTGAGTTGCTAAATCCATGGAAGACTTTCCCATCCATAATCAAGCAACCACCGATACCTGTTCCAATGGTCAAGCAAAGTGTCACACTCGCTCCCTTTCCTGAACCAGATACTGCCTCAGCAAGACCTGCACAGTTGACATCATTTTCAATTTCGCAAGGAATCGAAAAGTTCGTCTCGATTTCCTTCTTGAACTGGGTTCCTGCGTAATTAGGAATTTGCGGGCCGGCATAGAAAATCTCACCCTTATCAGGATCCACCATTCCCGCTGAAGAAATGGCAACACCTGCTACTGGGCCTTTTTCTAAATAGCTGGCTACGATATCTTTGGTCTTTTGTAAGATATGAGGGCCGCCCTTATGCGCCTCTGTTGGCATTTCATGCGATTCAACAAGTTGGCCTTCTTGGTCAATCAAACCATATTTGATGTTGGTTCCACCAATATCAATTGCAACGTAGTGTGTCATAAATACCTCCTTATGGATTAGAGGAAGCGCTCCTTGGTTTCACGAATCAATTGCGCTGCTGCTTCTACAACTGGACGATCTTCTTCGATTACTGGCGTCAATGGTGAACGAACTGAACCAATGTTTAAACCTTCATTGATTTTCAATACTTCTTTGATGACACCGTACATATTTCCATGTGCAGCAGTGAGTTTGCCGATGATTGCGTTGATAGCGTATTGCAATTCACGCGCTGTTTCCAAGTCTTTTTCAGCAATCAACTCATTGAGTTTCAAGAAGAGTTCTGGCATAGCGCCATAAGTACCACCAATACCAGCTTTGGCACCCATGAGACGACCACCTAGGAACTGTTCATCTGGACCATTAAAGACGATATGGTCTTCCCCACCAAGGCTGACAAAAGTTTGGATATCTTGAACTGGCATAGAAGAGTTCTTAACACCGATAACACGTGGATTCTTCAACATTTCAGTGTAGAGACTTGGAGTCAAAGCAACACCTGCCAACTGAGGAATGTTGTAGATAACATAGTCTGTATTTGGTGCAGCAGCACTAATGTCATTCCAGTATTTGGCAACTGAGTATTCTGGCAAACGGAAGTAAATCGGTGGAATCGTCGCAATGGCATCTACACCCAAGCTTTCCGCGTGGCGAGCAAGTTCCATACTATCTTTGGTATTGTTGCAAGCAACATGAGCGATGATGGTCAATTTCCCTTTGGCAACTGCCATGACTTCTTCCAAGATCAATTTGCGGTCTGCCACACTTTGGTAGATACATTCGCCAGAAGAACCATTTACATAGAGACCTTGAACACCTTTATCAATGAAGTATTGAACCAAAGCACGCGTACGCTCTGGACTGACTTCTCCTTGATCATCATAACATGCGTAGAAGGCTGGAATGACACCTTCGTATTTTTTCAAATCTGACATAGATTTTCTCCTAAGATTTCTTTTTTCTGCTGAGAGCAGTTCTATTTTTTACAAGTTTAGTATACACCTTGTGAAAATCGCTTTCAATATCTTGTATACACTTAGATTTTAGTTTCTACTTGTATTTTAGAAACTGTAACGATTGAAAGTAGTTTCAGGAACAAGCCATCCTACTGGTATTTGGCAAAAATTTTCTCCATCAAACCTGCTTGGAGAAAGACTAGCAAACCAAAACCAAAGAGGATAAAAGCTGACCCACCCAAAAGGAGAGTGAATGCGGATAGATAAAGAACCATCACTATGAGAAAGAGAATGGCTAACATGAGGAAGAACCATGGAAAGTTAAAACTTGCCAAGATAAGCCCCTTTTGCAACACTTCTTTCCAAGACAAATCATAGCGCGCAGCGATGGGATAGCTAGCCAGCATCACGAGAGTGAGGAAGATGAGAATCCCTAAACAAATAGCTTTCACAATCTGAAAAGGCAAAGCTGTCTGTCCCCAGAAGAGATAGAGATCTAGAAGACTTAATGACACAATGCCCAACTCTAACAGACCTAACTGAAGCCCCAGTTTCAGATTTTGCTTGAAAGCTCTTAGATAAGTTCTAAAGACTGGTACCCGTCTGCTTCTCTTAATCTCAAACATGGTTTCATAGAGGCTGATTTTCGCCACTCCAATCGTCACGATGGGCAAACAAGAGACGACAAAAAGAAGGTTGACTGTCACGATATCCAAGACCTTCTCACTGAAACGCATGAGAAAATTATCTGTATCAAATGCTGCCTTGATAAGGCTTACTCCTTTTTGTGCCATGTTTGCTCCTCCTGATTCTTTTAATCAATCAAAATTTTAAAGAGATATTTGCGAACTTTTTCTTCCATCCCTGCGTAGCCATTTGGCTGGTGAGGTTCTCCTGGGAAGAAAATCGCAAAATTGTGATAGCCCAACAAGAGTGGGTAATGTTCATGACAATGGACAAAGCCAATGTCGCTCGCTTCTTCAAATGCTACTGCCTCGTCTTTGATACGTGAACCGTAGCTCGAATATTCGTGTCCTTCTACCAGCAAATGTAAGTCTGCATAGTTCTTATGGTGCTCAAATTGATCATTTTCAGCTTGATTGAGGACATTTTCCTGCACAACTAGAAAGACCTTGTCCCCGTCAATCTCATACTTACCGAGTTCGAAAGAATCCTTACGGTGCTGATAGAGATAGTCGATAGCCTTATCTAGATTGGGATGGATCCCCTTGTAAAAGGCTATGTTTTTCAAATCGTCAAAAATCATACTGTTTCCTTCGTTTCTGATAGTTACTAGTTTTCAGTTCCGAATTATCCTTCCTCTATTTCCCTGTAATAGTGCGGACGGAAGCAAATTCCTTCGGAATTTCATTCCTAATTTTTGAGCCTTTCACTCCTTCATCGTCAGTCTCAAAAATTCCGTCTAAGATAAGCGTAAGTTGCTTATCTTAGATACCACTAAAGCGGGAAATAGCCACCATAAAACGAACCTACTCTAACTAGTATCATGAAAAGAGTTTATTCTTAAGTTGATAAGTGTCTAACAAAACTTCACGAAGTAACTGCATACTCTCCATTTTGTAGACACTTATAACTCTATATTTCCATAGCATGTCAAGACCACTTCCGCAACCTTGATATACTAGTTTACTTTTCTTATCCCTTAACAGCTCCCATAGTGATACCCTGAGTGAAGGATTTTTGGAAGACAAGGAAGACGGTTACGATTGGCACTGCTGCGAGAGCTGCACCCGCCATGATCAAACCGTAGTTGGTTGCCATTTCGGCCTGCATGGTCGCAACCCCGAGTGAGATAGTCAAGTTTTGACGTGAAGTCAACATAACCAACTGCATAAAGTAGTCGTTCCAAGTATTGATGAAGGTAAAGATCGCAAGAGCTGCAAATCCTGGTTTTACAATTGGGAAGGCTACGCTCCAGAAGGTACGAATCTCACCACATCCGTCGATTTTAGCTGATTCAAGCAATTCTGTCGGGATATTTTCGCTGAATTGTTTCATAAGGAAGACCCCAAATGGCCATCCGATCAAAGGCAAGATAACTGCCCAGAGAGTATCGTGAATTCCCATGAAGTTGACGATACGTACCAATGGTACAAGGACAACTTGTTTTGGAAGTGCCATGGCAGCGATAAAGACTGCAAAGAGGATGCGTTGACCATAGAAACGTTTTTTAGCCAAGACATAACCTGCTAGAGAAGAGGTTGCACAAACTAGGAACATGGTTACCAGTGAGATAAATACAGAGTTCCACATCCACTGCATAGCAGGATTTTGCACCATGAGTTGTTGGAAGTTTTCCATGGTTGGCATTTTAGGGAACCACTGTGGCGGAATCATAATGGTATCAGGCTGTGATTTGAAGGCCCCTGTCAAAATCCAGTAGAATGGAAAGATGAACAGCACGGTCAACAAGAGCAAGATAATCGTTGAAATAACAGTGAAAGCTGTTAAGGGTTTCTTTTGTGTAGGTTGCATAACTGTCTCCTTTCTTTAGTATTCTACGTCGTTTCCGAGGATCTTGAATTGAGCAAAGCTGACAATGGCAATCATCACTGCCAAGAAGACACCGATAGTATTGGCATAGCCGTACTCTGTCAATTGGAAGGCTTTTTCGTAAAGGTAGTACATCAAGGTACTTGTTGAGTAGTTTGGACCACCAGAAGTCAAGAGCTGAATCAAAGCGAAACATTGGAATGAGTTGATGGTTGTGATGATCGCGATGTAAAGAGTTGTTGGAAGAAGGCTTGGCCATTTGATCTTCCAGAAGACTTGAAATTCAGTCGCACCGTCAACACGCGCCGCTTCAACAAGTGAGTTGTCAATATTCCCCATAGCAGCGATATAAAGGATAATCGGTTGACCAACAGATGTTGTCAAAAGGATAATCATAATCGCTAGCAAAGCCCAGTTTTTGTCACCCAGCCAAGAAATGTTTTGGCTGATGATATGGCTTGACTTAAGGACAAAGTTTAGAATCCCTGATAGGGGGTCATAGATCCATTTCCATACAACCGTTACGGCCACACTACCTGTAACTACAGGAAGGAAGAAGACGAAACGATAGAAAGAACGGGCAATCGCATTTTGATGATAGGTTTGAGATGCTACAAAGAGCGAGAAGAGAACCACAATCGGTACTGATCCAATAACTAGGATAACGGTATTGATCAAAGACTTGGTAAAGACAGGGTCTTTAAACATGCGAATGTAGTTATCCAAACCAACAAACTCAAAGCTGGTCATGGAGTAGTTAAAGAAGCTTGTAATGAATCCCATAATCATGGGAGCCAAGACAAAGATAACAAAGAAGAACAATACTGGTGCTAGGAAAGCGTAGGAAATCACTGTTTCCCGCATACGAATTTTATTGACTTTCACAGTCGGCACCTCTCTTTCAAATAGAATAGTTTTTGATTTTCTTAAACTGTTTTAAAACCAAAATGAAATTTTTTAAGATTCGCTTATGTAAGAACTTCATTTTAATTTCGTGACAGTTCCTACCATTTCAAACAAAAGTCCCCCTTTTCTTACACCATAGTGCACAGGGAAAAGGGGGGAATCAATCTGACTTAGTGCTTATTGTTTTGTAGCTTTTTTGATTGTTTCGTTAGCTTTTTCAGTGAAGGCTTTCAAAGCATCCGCTGGTTTTTCGTCACCATTTGATACAGATTGCAACATTGGGAACCAAAGTGTTCTCATTTCAGCAAATCCGTTGATTGTGTTGTAGTATGGTGAGTAGTATTTAGTCCAGCTGCTGATTGTTTCCATACGTTTGTCATCATAAAGTTTGCCAAATGATGTACGAACTGGGAAGGCACCTGTACGAACAACGTCTTTAGGACCCCATTCTTTGTCATCTGCGATGAATTGAACGAATTTCTTAGCTGCTGCGACTTTCTTGTCGTCTTTGTTGTTGAATACTGCAAATCCGTTTACAAGATATTCAAGAGATGGTTTACCAGAGTCTGATGGGAATGGTACTTCTACCACATCTACCTTACTTGCTTCCAAGAGTTTAGCTTGGATACCGTTTTGAGCTGGTGCCCAAAGGATTGTGTATGAAGTTTGACCGTTCGCAAAGTTTTGGATGTCTGCTCCACCGTCAAATTGTGAACCATTGTTCAACAAACCGTCTTTGATCCAGCTAGCAGCTTTTTCAAGACCTTTGACGAATTTAGGATCGTCTGTTGTGTATTTGGTTACGTCTTTATCTGTTACAGAACCGCCATAAAGGTTTGCAATGAAGGCACGTGTTCCTTGGTCTCCCCCTTGACCAGAACTGAACAATGAACCTGGTGTATACCCTTTATCTTTAAGCGCTTTCAAAACTTTTTCAAAGTCATCAGTTGTCCAACCTTCTTTTACAAGGTTTGCAACTCCAGCATCTTCCAACATTTTCTTGTTCATTGCCATGTAGAATGGAGCTGAACTGATTGGATACATGTAAGCTTTGTCTCCAGCCTTACTTGCTTGTACGATGTTTTCGTTGTTCACATCTTTGACAAATTCGTCTGTGAAGAGGTCGTTCAACTCAGCCAATTTACCGTTTTTACCGTATTGGATGATCCGTCCTGGTGCGTCAAAGAGTACGTCTGGCGCTGTTCCTGCTTCGATGGCTGTTGTGATCTTTTCAGGACCTGACTTGAAGTCGATGGTTTCCAATTTCACTTTTACATCTGGATTTGCTTTTTCAAAAGCTTCGATGATTGATTTTTCATAAGTTCCAACACCGTCACCAGTTTTTTCTTGTGTGAAGACTGGGAATGCCCACCAAGTGATTTCTGTTTTTCCGCTATCGCTTCCTGATTTTCCAGCATCTTTACTTCCACCAGAGTTACCACAAGCAGCAAGGCCAAGAATCGCAGCACTCGCAAGTACTGTACAAGCTAGTTTTCTAAATTTCATTTGTATTCTCCTAATTGATAAGCGTGTCCATATTGGATAGTGAGTAAGCTTCTGTTTGTATACGTTTTCATTTCATCCGACGCATCGACCACTCTCCTCTGTTTTGAGATTGTATTATTTAAGACCGGCAACAAAGCGTTCCGTAATCTCTTTTGGTCTAGTAATAGCTCCACCAACAACGATACCTCGCACCCCATACTCAAGGATTTGCTTAGCTTGTTCTGGTGTATGAATTTTTCCTTCAGCGATGACATCCACACCGGCATCGCAGAGTTTTTTGATCAGTTCAAAGTCTGGACCATCTACCTTAGGACTATAAGAGGTATAACCTGATAGGGTTGTTCCAACAAAATCAATCCCTGCTTCGACTGCTGCTAGCCCTTCTTCAAAAGTACTGGTATCAGCCATTAAGAGTTGATGAGGATATTTTTCTTTGACTTGTCGGATAAAGTCCTGAATTTCCAAACCGTCGTAACGTTCACGTTTGGTACAATCCAGAGCAATGACCTCAATGTCTAGTTCAGCCAATTCATCAACTTCTTTCATAGTAGCTGTAATGAATGGCTCCTGTGGCGGATAGTCACGTTTGATAATCCCGATAATCGGGAGTTTCGTAACCTCCTTGATCTCCTTGATATCACGAACACTGTTTGCTCGGATACCGACTGCTCCACCTTGCTCAGCCGCTTTGACTAGCAAGGGGATAACCCCTCCCGCTTCTGTATAAAGCGGTTCATGAGGAAGTGCCTGGCAAGAGACAATGATTCCATCTTTGATCTGTTCAATCAAGGCTTCTTTGCTAATCTGTGGCATCCTCTTTCCTCCCTTTCTTGTTCTTATGGGCTTATTATATATCATTTGTTAAGCGTTTTCAATAGTTTGTAGTGGAATAGATTTCAGTTTCAAAACTATTTTATAGAACAGACTATCCTGAAAGTAGTTTCAGACATCTTATAATTTCTTATTAGCACACCTTGAACCGAAAGAAAAAGATAGCAGGCTGAAAAACCTACTATCTCCTTCTAATTTTACAAAGCCAAATGATTAAAATTATTTTCTTATTTTTTTCTCTTTTCCCCCATTGCAAACAAGCCAAGGAAGAAAGCTGTTAGTCCTAGTGAGGCAAGGAGTCCACTCTCCTTATTCCCTGTATCAGGAAGTTTCTGCTGAGCAAGAGGAGCTTTGTAAGTATAATCTTCTGCAGCAAGAGTTACAAGCGAATTAGCACCCTTATATTCTGCAATTTCATGTACAGCTGCATTGGCTGCATTCACGCCACCTGTGTACTCTGGAAGTTCATGGACAGCTGCCTCAACAGCATTAACTCCGCCTGTAAATTCTGGCTTATCTACTTTTGGTGCTGCTTCTTCGCCTACTGTTGCCAAAGGACCTGTGTACTCTGGGACTTCATGAACTGCAGCCTCAACAGCATTCACACCGCCTGTAAATTCTGGTTTTTCAACTGTTGGTGCTGGTTCCTCACCTGCTGTCCCTAGTGGGCCTGTATATTCTGGCTTCTCTACTGTTGGAGCTGGCTCTCCGTCAGCTGTCCCTAGTGGGCCTGTATATTCTGGCTTTTCAACTGTCGGAGCTGCCTCTTCGCCAGCTGTCCCTAGTGGGCCTGTATATTCTGGCTTCTCTACTGTCGGGGCTGGCTCTTCGCCGGATGTCCCTAATGGGCCTGTATATTCTGGCTTCTCTACTGTCGGGGCTGGCTCTTCGCCGGATGTCCCTAATGGGCCTGTGTACTCCGGCACTTCATGAACAGCAGCTTCACTTCCGTTCATTCCATTCGAAAGCTTAGCCCCAGCCACAGAGACTGGTAAATTATGCATACTTTCAATTGCACCTTCTGCCAGACCTGTAACTTTTTGCCCCATATCCTCTGAATCCACCGTAAATAGGAGGGTCTTTTTATCATACTGGGTCATGAAGCGTGCTGTTTTACCATTTGCCAATTGAAGGGTCGGTGCTTTGTTGACCAATACTTCCGAATCAAATTCCATCGCAAGAATACCTGGCCATTTTTCAATCGCGTATTTCACTTTTGCTTCTTTAGGAGAAATCCAATCCTTGGTCAAGAAATCCCAGTTGAATTTCTTATAGGATAAAGTATAATCGTTTTGATTGCCATCCGCATGCTCATAAAGCAAACCATATTCGCCATTTCCAAGATCTTGGAGCGAGTTGTAAGCAAACTTACCACTTTGTATAGGATTGTGTTTCAGCCATGTCAACTCACCATTCTCCTCAACACGAGCCAGGTGAACCAAACCATTATTGCGTCCAGGACCACCAGCATTGCTGAGTAGAATGTATTCCTTTCCTTCATGCATGGTGTGAATAGCGGACATTTGAACATAAACGTCTTTTACTTGAGGATAACGTTTGATTTCCTTATCCCACGTTGCTCCCCCATCATGACTGGTCGCAACCTGAAGATCACCAGTCAACCCACGCATAAAGAGCTTGAGATCCCCATTATTCAACTGAACAACAGTCGACTCCGTATTTTGGGCACCTGGATTATTCATGGTTGAAGAGTGAATGGTTTGGTTGCCTACTGGACGGTTATCATTAACTGCTTCCCCTGCTTGCCATGTTTCACCATGATCATCCGAGTAAATTACACGAGATGATTGAGAACCACTTAGGTAGGAAACGTTGTTTGTTGTATAAACTGGAATCACCAGTCTTCCCTTATGAGGTCCTGTACGCAAGGCAATCCCCGTACCAGGTCCAGTTCCTAGGAAGTGCATCCAATCTTTCCGAATCCCATGAGTAATATCTTTTGGTGCAGACCAAGTCTTCCCATCGTCATCACTGTAGGACATCCATAGGTAGTTGGTATTGGAAACTCTAAAAATATTCTTCTCGCTATACTCAAAATAAATATTTCCGATTAGCTCATTCCCTTTATACAAATCCCCCTTATCGCTGTAGGCTGGTTTTTTAGGGTCAACGACGACGCGATAATCTGTCTTTCTATTTTGAGGGTCGAAAACCTCTCCGTTTTCTCGAATCGTATAGCGACCTGATTCTCCTTGCTTATATAAAACTTGATAAACTTTATCTCCCACTTGTTCATAAGCTTTCGGAGCTTGTCCCGGCAATGAAAATACTGCCTTACTTTCAAGGAACATGTCATAAATTGCAAAAATTCTCTTTGTTTCAGGGTCTTGCACCAAGGCCATATCAATATTAACTGGAGATGGCCAATCTGCATGTTTAGCGTGCTCATTGTCACGAGGATTTGAGATTACAATTCGATCTCCCCATGTTTTTCCATTATCTGAGCTACGACGAACAACCATCCCAATATCTCCCCAGTCAGAATGGTGCAAACGTCTTTCATCCGTTCCAGCAATCAGTGTTCCTTTATCTGTCTTGAGAAGAGCTGGGATACGATAACTCTTGATACCATCTTTATTTGGTTGATTATTCCTACCACCTTCAAAGACATCTTCTTTCTCAGTGACTTTTGCTCCCTCAGGAAGTTTCTGTTCCAATTCACCTCTTTCAAATAATTGACTTCGTGTTTGAACTTCATCTGGGCTTAAAGCACGATCGTAAACAGTTAGGTTTCGTACTTGTAAGTTTGATGCCCAAACTGTTTTATTGCCCCGTTTGGTTGCTCCAAGTTGAGCTTGATTAACATCTGGCATATCTTTAATGAAGTTACCAGATTTGAGACTTGTTCGAGATAAGACACCGTTCACATAGAGACGAACTCGACCATGAGGTAACTCTGCTGTCGGTTGTTCGACAGTAAAGGTCACAGAATTCCATTGTCCAGGACGAACTTTCAAAGGAGCATCTGTATACTTATCATAGAACTGCTCCCCGTTAGCGCCACGCCCTTCAATAAGAGCTGTATTATCAAGGACCGACATAGTAAAGTACTCATTTTCCTTGGTGTCACTGGATACCGAGAAGAGATTGTAAAAGCGTGGAGCTGATGCATCTGGTTTGAACTCCATGTGAACTGTAGCATTTTGAAGTTTCTTTAGTTTGTCTAGTTCACTTGATAAATCGACTCTCTGACCATTTGCCGCATTGGTTTCAACATCTTCTTTTTCAAGGACAGGATTAGCATTTTTTAAATCTCTTGAATAATAATCACGAGGAATAGCATTCTCATCTGCTGATTCTTCCTCTTCTTTTAAAGTTGTTTCCGTTGCATTTTCTGTCTTTTCTTCTACTTGCTTCTTGAGCTTATCTTGATCAAGTTCAGTCCCAACTACATTCTTATCAGCATCGGATGCATTTGCTACTACAGCTTCTTTGGGCATCTCTTCTGATGATTGGTCTTTGCCTTTTTCCACATTTTCAGTACTTGGCGCTACTACATTTCCCTGTTCTTGGGCTAAAACTGGCGAAACTCCAAATACAACTGTACCAATTAGTACAGAAGCTGTTCCAACTGCAAATTTTCTAATGCCATATCGTCGTTTTCGATCAAAATCCCTATACTTCATATTTTACCTTTCATATTCTCTGTAAATAAAGCGCTTTCTTTTTTTCTTAAAATTTTTAGTGCCTCCAACTAAACAAGTAAAAAGAAAGTAACCGACTGAATGAGACCTCCCATTCTTCAAACGTCCACTGCTCTTACTCTCTGACCAAACAGCGGAAAGTTTCCTCCTTTCGCACAATGTCTTCCCCTTATTATACAATAAACTTTGAACTTTATAGCTAAATTGATATAGAATAGATTCTACTTTTAAAACTATTTTAATGTTTCAAGTTTCCTGAAAGTACTTTTCGATTTTGGAAAACAAAAAGGGAGCTCAAGGCTCTCTTAAACTTATTATTTTACATAGGAAAAAGGAATCTCACTACCACAGAGCCAATTGTAGACTTGGTCATTAACAAAAACATTCATGGCTTCGTGGGCATACTCAGGCATGATGCGATAGGACTTGTCGCAGGTCAGACGGTTGTAAATCGCAAACTGGGTAATGGGATAGCAAACATCGTCATCCAAGCCCGTAATCATCTTGACCTCTCCTTTGATACGATGGGCAAGATTCTTCACATCGATATAGGCAAGAGTCGCCATGATTTCCTCCTCTGTTTCATGGAAGGGATCGTGGAACTTGAAATAACGGAAGAGTTCGTCATAGGCTTCACTGGTATTACCAATCTCAAGCACTCGTCTAAAGTCAGACAAGAAGGGATAGATGGCAACTGTTCGCTGAATCCGAGGATTGAGCGCTGCTGCAACCAAGGCTAAAGCCCCTCCTTGTGAGGCACCATAACTTGAAAGTCGCTTCTCATCTACCTGAGGTAGACTCGCAATAATTTCGATCAACTGGTAAATATCCAGATAAACATCCTTATAAAAGAGATGATTCCGACCTTCCACAGCACCACGGATGATATGCCCCTTCACCGTATTTCCTAGTGGAGAGCGCAAACCATCTTGTGAATAGCCCGACTGGCCTCGAACATCCATAGAAACAACACCGTACCCAGCCACAGTATAGGCCAGCATGTCAGTCCAATCCCAACCACGTCCCATGTATCCATGGAAATGGAAAATTAGCGGAACTTTCCCTTCACTTTTTGGAAGGACGACCCGTGCATAGACCTTACCTGCATTCGTTCCTTCAAAAGTGAGCTCATAGCATTTGACTTGGGGAATATGGAAATCTCTTTCCTCTAACTGGTAGGCAGTAAGAGATGAAACTTTTTTGAGTTCCTCATCCCAGAAAGCATCAAAGTCTTCTGGAACCTCATCCCGTCCTCTATAAGTCTTGATTTCTTCTAGTAAAGCTGGATTTTTCATAGCATACTCCTTTTGTTTTGTAATCGCTATCACAACTGTAGCATATCTAGGAAAGCAATGCAAGAAAGAACGGTAAACAGAAAGTGAATTTAGATTCTCTTTCCTCAAACCTATCGTCTGAAAGTAGTTTTAAAACAAAAAGAGCGTTTCCGCTCTTTGTTTATCAATAAGTGCTAGCTCCTTTCTCTTGTTTGACGGTTTGGAATTTCTTTTGGTAGGTTACTTTAATAGTCATGTGAGAGTCCTCTTTTCTTTTTGATGACTCTAGTATAAAACCCAAACCTAAAAGCTAGCTTATAAATTTCTTAGAAAAAGCTTAATCCAGATGTTCTCTTTTTTCTAGGTGGAGAGCGATCATATGCCATTCTGGATCCTCTTTCCAACCTTCCATAGAACTAATGTAGCTGGCAACTTTTCTGGCTTCTTCTAAAATCGGAAAGTCTTCGATAATATCAGCCACTTGGAACTCTGGTAACCCAGACTGTCTGGTTCCAAAAATCTCACCAGAACCGCGCATTTTCAAATCTTCCTCCGCAAGGACAAAACCATTAGTCGTTTCTGTCATGATGCGCATACGGTCTTTCCCTGACTCAGTCTTGGGATTAGCCACAAGAACAGCATAGGACTGCTTGTCACCCCGACCCACACGACCTCTGAGCTGGTGAAGCTGACTGAGACCGAACCGGTCGGCATCCATGATAATCATGACGGTCGCATTGGGAACATTAACCCCAACCTCAATAACCGTTGTCGAAACCAGAATATCCGTTTTTCGCTCTTTGAACTCTTGCATGATCTGGTCTTTTTCGTCACTCTTCATCTTACCATGTAAAAGAGCCACTTCTGCCTTGCCAGCAAAATGAGCTGTCAACTCTTCTGATAAGGCAATGGCATTTTTCAGATCCAGAGCTTCAGATTCTTCAATCAAAGGAGAGATGACGTAGGCTTGAGAACCCTTTTGAATTTCTCCCTCTAACCAAGTCAGCACCTGAGGTAGTTGCTCATGTTTGATCCAACGTGTCACAATGGGTTTCCGACCCGCTGGCATCTGGTCGATAATGGACACATCCATATCACCAAAGGCTGTGATAGCCAGCGTTCTTGGTATCGGCGTCGCTGTCATCATGAGAACGTCTGGGTTGTCCCCTTTTTCCCGTAAAATACGCCTTTGCCCTACGCCAAAACGGTGCTGCTCATCGATGATAATCAAACCAAGACGTGCATAATCAACCCCATCTTGTATCAGAGCATGAGTCCCGATAATCAAATCGGCCTCACCCTTTGCTATGGTCTCCAAGATATCTCTTTTTTCTGCAGCTTTTAAGGAACCTGTCAAGAGAGCGAGTTTCAAGTCTGGAAAAAGACTCTGTAGACTTTCAAAATGTTGTTCAGCAAGGATTTCGGTCGGTACCATGAGGGCAGCCTGGTACCCAGCCGTCACCGCCGCAAACATAGCCAAGCCAGCGACCACCGTTTTTCCGCTCCCTACATCCCCTTGTAGGAGGCGATTCATGTGGTGGTCCGACTTCATGTCGGTCAATATTTCCCACAAACTCTTTTCCTGAGCTGAGGTCAGAGCAAAAGGCAGATTTTCTTTGACAGCCGTTACTTTTTCCTGAGACCAGTTCAGAACCAGACCGCTTCCCTGAACTCTATTTTCAGACTTGAGCGTCTGCAACTGCATTTGGAAGTAAAAGAGTTCCTCAAACTTGATCCGACGAAGTGCCTGCTTGTATTCTGCTAGATCCTTAGGAAAATGCATGGCACGAACGGCCTGACAACGGGACATGAGTTTGTATTTGTCCAGCAAAGACTGGGGAAGATTTTCCTCTATCAAGAGGTCCAACCCCTGATCAAAGGCTGTCTTAATGACCTTGACCAGCCCTGACTGACTGATTCCCTGAGCCAGACGATAGACAGGCTGGAGGTCATCTTCCACCTGAGCTAGAACCTTCATCCCAGTAAGACTAGCCTTGGCACGATCCCATTTCCCAAAAACGGCAAGGGTTGCTCCCAACTCTATCTTATCAGCCAGATAGGACTGGTTAAAGAAATTCACCGCAAAAACGACTTCTCCCTGCTTGAGACTAAAACGCAGGCGATTGCGCTTGAAACCATAATACTGGACACTGGCAGGAGTGACTACCTGACCAGACAGAACCGCCTTCTCCCCATCTTCCAATTCCAATACCTGCTTGGTCTTGAAGTCTTCGTAACGGAAAGGAAAGTAGAGCAAGAGGTCTTGCAAGTTTTCAATTCCTAGTTTGGCGTATTTCTCGGCTGACTTTGGTCCCACACCAGGCAAGACATGCAAGGGTTGATGTAGATTCATGCTCCACTCCTTTCTTTTTTTAATAATATTCTCTCGGAATACGATCGCTGAGGAGGCAAACCACCTCATAGTTAATGGTTCCGCGGTAGATAGCTACCTGAGTTGCTGTGATTTCCTTGCCACCGTTTGTGCCGATTAGGGTTACTTTTGTTCCTAGTGGGTAAACCTTAGGCAGCCGAATAGTGATTTGATCCATAGATACTCGTCCGACGATTGGGCAAGCTTGTCCATCTACCAAGACAGTGAAATTTTGCATATCTCGTGTCCAGCCATCCGCATAGCCGATTGGCACGGTCGCGATGACTTGCTCGCTATCCGCCTGATAGGTGGCTCCATAGCCCATGCAAGCTCCAGCTGGAACTGTCTTGACATGAACCAGAGCAGACTCCAAGGTCAAGGCTGGAGTCAAGTCATAAGGCAAGTCCAAAACTTCTCCACTTGGATTGAGACCATACATGGAATCTCCCATACGAACCGCATTGAAAATAGTCTCTGCATGCCAGAGGGTCGTTGCTGAGTTGCTGGCATGAACCAGCTCTGGAACTTCCTTCATACTTGCCAAAATAGCTTTAAAGCATTCTAACTGCTGATTAAAGTAGGTATCTGATTCCTCATCTGCAGTCGCAAAGTGGGTAAAAATTCCTTCAACGCGAGCACCCTTTTTCTTGAGCAAGTCTTGAGCCAGATCAGCTTCACTGGCCTCTCTAAAACCAATCCGTCCCATTCCTGAATCAATCTTGAGGTGAATCGTTAAGCCTGCTAGGTCTGCCTCCCTAGATAAGAGTGTTTGAATCCACTCCAATCCTGCCACTGTCAAGGTGATGTCGTATTCTTTAGCTAGAGCAACAGCTTCTAGCTCAGAAACTCCTAAAATGAGGATTTTCTTACTAAGTCCAGCCTGACGAAGTTCGATGGCTTCATCAATATTGGAAACGCAAAATCCATCAACATCATCCTGAATAGCCTTGGAAACGGCAACAGCCCCATGACCATAAGCATTGGCCTTGACCACTGCCCACTTGAGCGTTCCTTCAGGGATATGAGCCCCCATTTGCTGGATATTTTGTCGAATGGCTCCCAGATATATCAGAGCCTTGGTTGGTCTATGTGGACTAGCTTTCATGATTTTCCTCCAAAATGACACTGGCTGTCACAAACTGATCTGTATGGCTGATGGATAGCCAAATCTTTCCTAAAAATGGTGACTGACTAAAATAAGGTGCCCCAATTTCATTGTTCAAAACTTCCAAATCCTGAAAGGTCAGTTTACCAATACCAGTTCCCATAGCCTTGGAAAAGGCCTCCTTAGCTGACCAGCGACCTGCCAAGTATTCGATCTGTCTACGCCCTTTGAGACTGGCAAAACGCTCCATTTCTTTAGGGGTCAGCACGCGCTTGGCAAAGCCCTCACGTCGTGTAACTGCATTTTCTATCGAAGCCAATTCTTCGATGTCAATTCCGTGTCCAACTATCATTCTCATCAAAAGGAGTTGAGATTCCCCAACTCCATCCTTTTCACTTATTTTGTCAAGGTAGCATAGATTTCTTCTACCAAAGCCTCTGTATTTTCCCAACCTAGACAAGGGTCAGTTATGGAGCAACCAAAGACCTCTGGTTGATTTTGGCGACCGTCTGCTAGGTAAGATTCGATCATAAAGCCTCGAACCGTCTTTTTGATTTTCTCATTCCAGTCACGATTCAGCAAGGCTTGACGAATAATGCGAATTTGTTCCATATACTGCTTGCCTGAATTGTCATGATTGGTATCGATGATAATAAAGGGATTTTCAAGTCCCATGGTCTCATAGCTATTGATGGCATTTAAGAGGGTTTCATAGTAGAAATTGGGTTCATTTTTACCATATTCGTTCATGGCACCACGAAGAATAACGTGGGCCAAAGGATTTCCTGAAGTTTCCACTTCTTGGCCATGGTAAAGGAAGGTTTGCTTATTTTGAGCCGCATAGATGGCATTAAACATGACCCCGAGATTTCCAGATGTTGGATTTTTCATCCCAACTGGAGCATCAATCCCAGAGGCTACAAAGCGGTGTTCCTGGTCTTCCACTGAGCGAGCCCCTACAGCATGGTAGCTGACCAGGTCATCAACCAAAACGAGATTTGACGGATAAAGCATCTCATCAGCTGTTGTCAAGCCCGTTTCGGTAATCACACGGTAGTGAAGCTGACGAACAGCTTGCAAACCATTGATGAGACTAGGCGCTTCGCTGGTATTTGGCTGATGGATCATGCCCTTATAGCCATCTCCATTGGTACGAGGTTTAGCCGTATAGACACGCATCACGATAAAGATTTTATCCGCAACTTTTTTCTGCAAGTCTGCTAAGCAACGAGCATATTCAAGCACTGCTTCTTCATTGTCCGAAGAGCAAGGCCCCATCACCAAAAGGATTCGGTCATCCTCGCCTGAGATGATGGCTGCCAGCTCTCTATCGCGGGCTTCTTTTTTTCGCAAGGCTTCAGGTGACAACTGGGTCGCAGCCTTGATTGCTTCAATATCAATTTCTTGACCTTTTTCGATAAATGCCATCTTATTCTCCTAGCGTTTGGTAGATTTCGCGAACAAGTGCTTCAGTATTGTTCCAGCCGAGACACGGATCTGTAATGGACTTACCAAAAACTTCTGGCTCATTTTGACGTCCATCTTCTAGATAGGACTCAATCATAAAACCACGAACGTATTTCTTGATCTTCTCATTCCAGTCACGGTTAATCAAGGTCTGACGAACGATACGGATTTGATCCATGTACTGCTTGCCCGAATTGTCATGATTGGTATCGATGATGATAAAGGGATTTTCCAAGCTCATCTTTTCATACTGGGCAATGGTATCCATCAAATTGTCATAGTAGTAGTTAGGAATATTTTTCCCATATTCATTCAAGGCACCGCGAAGAATGGCGTGGGACAATGGATTCCCCGTTGTTTCCACCTCTTTACCGAGGAAAAGGAAACTCTGTTTATTTTGCGCTGCATAAATCCCGTTAAACATAACATTGAGATTTCCAGATGTTGGATTTTTAAAACCTGTCGAAAACCCTGCTCCACTCGCTACAAAACGGTGTTGCTGGTCCTCAACTGAACGAGCCCCAACAGCCATATAAGAAATCAAATCATCCACTAGCGGAAGATTTTCAGGATAAAGCATCTCATCAGCTGTTGTCATGCCTGTCTCCGTAATCACACGGTAGTGTAGCTGGCGAACAGCCTTAATCCCATTGATCAAGCTAGGAGCTTCTGTCGCATTTGGTTGATGAATCAAGCCCTTATAGCCATCTCCATTGGTACGAGGTTTAGCCGTATAGACACGCATGACCATAAAAATACGGTCTTTGACCTCTTCTTGCAAAGCAGATAGACGCTTGGCATACTCGAGAACCGCCTCTTCATTATCAGATGAACACGGTCCAATCACCAAGAGAATACGCTGGTCTTCCCCACGGATGATGGCTTCCAATTCCTGATCACGTTGATTTTTTCTCGCAAGAGCCGCTCCCTCTAATTTAGACAAGGCGCGAACTTCTTCAATGTTAATTTTAGGACTTTTAGCTGTAAATACCATGATTCATCTCCTTATAAAGCAAACGGACACCAAGTAAAAATGTATTTTCACCAGGTATCCGCCTGTATCTTATCTCATATTATTGTCTCTTACCATGACAGTTCTTGAATTTCTTACCTGATCCACATGGGCATTGATCGTTTCGTCCAATTTGGCTCAAGTCCACATCTGCTGGAAGATGAGTCTGCTGCGCTGCGATATTACGAGTCGCAGTTGTACTGATATTGTGTTCAGTTTGAGGACGTTCTTGTTCATGGATTTGTGCTTTCATCATCAAGCGGGTTACATCGAACTCAATCGATCCGATCATGTCGTTAAACATGCGGAAACCTTCTGCTTGATATTCTACAACCGGGTTGTTTTGAGCATATCCACGAAGACCAACAGCATTTCGCAACTGGTCAAGAGCATCGATATGGTCTGTCCACTTGTTGTCTACAACACGTAGAATCAGAACCTTTTGGAACTCTTTCACTGCATCTTCATCACGAAGTTTAGCAACTTGGCTATCATAAACCTTCAATGCACGTTGATACAGTTCATCTTTGATGGCTTGATCTGACAAGCCTGCAAGATCTGAACGGCTGATTGAATCTTCTGGAAGCAAGTTGTACTTAGCAAAGTTCAAGATTGCTTCTAGTTTTTCATCTTCCTTAGAACGAGCATGCGCATCTACGATTCGTCCAATGGTACGACG
The DNA here is from genome assembly GCF_003944215.1 of Streptococcus oralis. Lineage (GTDB taxonomy): Bacteria > Bacillota > Bacilli > Lactobacillales > Streptococcaceae > Streptococcus > Streptococcus oralis_BI. The sequence goes on from NZ_RJVZ01000010.1 coordinate 20,163, forward strand.
AATCATAGCATGGATCTCAGGTGCCAAGTCACGATCTGCCGTGATGACATCATAACGTTGTGCATAGATGATTTCACGTTGTTCACGCATAACATCGTCGTATTGAAGAACTTGTTTACGGGTATCATAGTTGTTTCCTTCGACACGTTTTTGAGCTGCTTCAACCTGACGCGTTAACATACGAGATTCGATGGCTTCATCAGACATATTGAGACGTTCAAAGATACCTTTCAAACGTTCTGAACCGAAACGTTTCATCAAATCATCTTCAAGAGACAAGTAGAATTGTGACTCACCTGGGTCTCCTTGACGTCCTGAACGTCCACGAAGCTGATTATCAATACGGCGACTTTCGTGGCGTTCTGTACCAATGACGCAAAGTCCACCAAGTTCACGAACCCCTTCACCAAGCTTGATGTCAGTACCACGACCGGCCATATTGGTAGCGATGGTAACTGCACCACGTTGACCAGCATTCATGATGATTTGCGCTTCTCTGTAGTGGTTTTTCGCATTCAAGACTTCGTGAGGAACACCTGCTTCGACCAATTTCTTAGAAAGAAAATCACTGGTTTCAACGGCAACCGTACCTACCAAGACTGGCTGACCTTTTTGATAACGTGCCTTCACATCTTCAACTACAGCCTTGAATTTTGCATCAAGACTTGCATAGAGAAGGTCTGAGTGGTCGATACGTTGGATTGGACGGTTGGTTGGGATTGGGATGACACGAATGTTGTAGATTTCGCGGAATTCTTCTTCTTCTGTTTTACCAGTACCCGTCATACCTGCCAATTTCTTATACATACGGAAGAGGTTTTGGTAGGTAATAGAAGCTGAAGTCTTGGTTTCATCTTGGATTGGCACACCTTCCTTGGCTTCAATCGCTTGGTGCAAGCCGTCAGAGTAACGACGACCTTCCATGGTACGACCTGTAAATTGATCGACAATCAGGATTTCCTGCTCTTCGCTAACCACATAGTCAATATCGAGAATCATAATGTAGTTGGCACGGAGGGCATTGTCGATAAAGTGAGTAAGAGCCACATTTTCAATATCGTAGAGATTTTCCAGTTTGAAGTAGGCTTCAGCCTTGTCAATCCCTGAATCAGACAAACCAATAGTCTTAGACTGGATGTCAATGATATAGTCATCTTTGTCCAAAGATTTGACAAAGTGATCCGCCATATGATACAGCTGACTAGTTTCCACAGCATTGGCCCCTGAAACGATTAAAGGAGTACGAGCCTCATCAATCAAGATCGAGTCAACCTCATCGACCAAGGCATAGTTGAGCGGACGCTGTACCATGTTCTCTGCCCGAACAACCATGTTGTCACGAAGGTAGTCGAAACCAATTTCTGAGTTAGTCGAATAGGTAATATCACAGAGATAGGCTTCTTTCTTCTCCATTGGTGACTTCGCAGCCAAGTTAATCCCTACTGATAAACCAAGCCATGAGTACAATTCACCCATCTCAGTCGCATCACGTTCGGTTAGATACTCGTTGACCGTTACTACGTGAACCCCTTCACCTGCAAGGGCATTGAGGTATACAGGCATGGTCGCAGTCAAGGTTTTCCCTTCACCAGTACGCATTTCTGGCACATCTCCATGGTGGAGGACAATCCCACCCATGACCTGCACTTTATATGGGAAAAGTCCAAGAACACGCTTGGCAGCTTCACGTACTACCGCAAAAGCCTCATAGAGCAATGAATCCAGCGATTCACCCTTGTTGTAACGTTCCTTAAATTCATCTGTTTTTGCTTTTAGCTGGTCATCCGTCAAGGCTGCCATCTGATCTTCATATTTGAGAACCTTGTCTGCCATCTTTTCCAGACGACGAAGTTCTCCTTTATCATTTTCGATAATCGTTTTTAAAATATTAGCCATTATTTTCCTTACTTTAGATTCTGAATATTTTAGAATGTTCTTTTAATTCTAGCACATTTGCTCTTAATTTTCAAGAAAGAATCCGCGTTTCAACAGGGAAAAGAGGCTAACTTCTAGGTCAGTCTCTTAGCTTTTTATGGACTACATTTCACACAAATATTTAATTGCCAAGCAGAGCTGGCAAAATTCCAAAAATCAGGAAAAGATTGATCCAGAAGGCCATACAAAAGATCACTCCAAAGAGGAAGAGACTCATCCTTTTAGTCAGCGCCGAGAAAAGGATTGCCAATACACCAAGGAAAACAAAGAGCTTTTTCATGATGAAGAAATAAACCGAAACTCCTCCTATTTGCAAATCCCATGGAAGACACAAGACCAGCAGCCACAACAAGCAAATCGTAAGAATGTAGGTTTTATAGTATTGATGAATGAACTGCTTTATTTTGAACATCGGAACCTCCTCTAAACTTTAGCTATTGATGGATGTCCTCGTTTTGTTCTCTTGTTTCAGCTTGAACATTCTCTTTAAACAGGCATATATTTTCCAGTCATTCACTAGAGATAAAAAAACCAAAAAAACCCAAATCCCCCACCTTGTTAGATCCGTAGAATTTTTCAAGACAAAATTGAAAATTAAAAATGAAAAAATTGTAAAAGCGATACTAAACAAAGCCCACAAAGGGAGATAAATCCAATAAAAGTAATAGAAAAACACAAAATATTTACTGTCTTTATCCGCCTTCTCAATCCAATGGAAAAAATAAAAGTAAGGTGACAAAACCAATAGCTGCAATAATCTTTCCATCATGGCTTCCTCCAAGACTATTTTTATTATATTATATCAAAAAGATCTGGAAAAGACTTCCCAGATCTTGCTTGTTTATTTCCGCTTTCTTGCGATCAAGTGAATCGGGGTTCCTTCAAAAACAAAGGCCTTGCGGATTTGATTTTCCAAGAAACGCAGGTAAGAGAAGTGCATGAGTTCTTCTTCGTTGACAAAGATGACAAAGGTTGGTGGCTTGGTTGCCACTTGGGTCGCGTAGAAAATCTTGAGGCGTTTCCCTTTGTCTGTCGGTGTTGGATTGATAGCAATGGCATCCATAATGACATCGTTCAAGACAGCTGATGGGATACGTGTGTTTTGACTCTCACTGATTTGCTTGATCATCTCAGGCAGTTTGTGGAGACGTTGCTTGGTCAAAGCTGATACAAAGACAATCGGTGCATAAGGCAGGTATTGGAACTGCTCACGGATGTCTTCTTCCCAGTTCTTCATGGTATGGTTGTCTTTCTCAAGAGTATCCCACTTGTTGACCACGATGATCATTCCTTTACCGGCTTCATGGGCAAAACCTGCGATGCGTTTGTCATACTCGCGAATACCTTCTTCGGCATTGAGAACCATCAATACTACATCTGAACGGTCAATGGCACGCATAGCACGCATGACAGAGTATTTCTCCGTATTTTCGTAGACTTTACCAGACTTACGCATACCAGCTGTATCAATCATGGTAAACTCTTGTCCATCAGCATCTGTAAAATGGGTATCAATGGCATCGCGCGTTGTTCCAGCTACTGGACTAGCAATCACGCGGTCTTCTCCCAAAATGGCGTTAATCAAACTTGATTTTCCAACGTTAGGACGGCCAATCAAGCTAAATTTAATCACGTCTGGATTTTCTTCTTCGACTTCGTGTGGTAGATTTTCCACAATGGCATCCAGCACATCACCCGTACCGATACCGTGGACAGACGAAATTGGCAACGGTTCGCCCAATCCTAGCGCATAGAAATCAAAAATATCATTTCGCATTTCAGGGTTGTCAACCTTGTTAACCGCTAGGATAACAGGTTTATGGGTCTTATAAAGTTTACGAGCTACGTACTCGTCCGCATCCGTGATTCCTTCTTTCCCAGACACCACAAAGACGATGACATCTGCTTCTTCCATGGCAATTTCTGCCTGGTGCTTGATTTGCTCCATAAAGGGAGCATCGACATCGTCAATCCCTCCCGTATCAATCATACTAAAGGAACGATTGAGCCACTCACCCGTTGCATAGATACGGTCACGTGTCACACCCTCGACATCTTCTACGATTGAGATTCGCTCACCAGCGATCCGATTAAATAGGGTAGATTTCCCAACATTGGGACGTCCCACAATGGCAATAGTTGGTAAGGCCATGTTTTCTCACTTTCTACAATAACTTTTTCTGTTCCAGATTTTTCCGAGTTGAACTAGGTTCGGCTTGACCAAACTGCTCTGCTAAACGCTGACTCCAAGAGGTCGTCGCACGCGTACCAGCATAGTCCGCCTGAACTTTATCATAGTCCAAAATCGCTTCAACTGGCTGTTCTTGGTATTCTTCCTCAAATACCACTTGGTTCAAAGGTAGTCTTGGTTTGACCTCATGTTGTTGATTTGGCACGCCAAGGGCAATCCCAAAAACAGGGTAGGTATAGTCAGGCAGGTTAAAAAGCACTGCAACTTCTTCTGACTTATAACGGACCAAACCGATAATAACACCACCATATCCCAGACTCTCAGCCGCAAGCAAGGTATTTTGCCCCGCAAGCGCAGCATCCACAGACGTGATAAGGAGACCTTCCACTCCTTGAGGTTGGAAAGTGTCCGTATGAAGGCTTGCTCCCTTTTCAGCTCGGTTCAAGTCACCGACAAAGAGCAAAAAGGCAGCTGACTGGCGAATGGCTTCCTGAGGAACTAATTCATATAAGGCATCTTTCTTCTCTTGACTGCGCACAAGAATCACAGAGTAGGATTGGAAATTTTTCCAAGATGACGCCATTTGTCCAGCAGTCAAAATCTCTTCCAAGTCTGCCTGAGGAATTTCTTGCTCCTTAAAACGACGAACTGAAGTATGAGCTTTCATCAGTTTAATAGTTTCTGTCATCGGCGATTTTCTCCTTCTAGTCTTGTCTCCTCAGCCAAATAACGGATTCGCTCCATAACCCGTCTAGCTTCCCAAGTCTCATCATTTCCATTCTTTCCTTTGGCAAAATGTTTTTCCAAATCTTGGAAATTAAAGTTGGAAGTAAAGAAGGTCGGCAAATCTTCCTGCATGCGATACTGGAGAATAACTTGGAGAATCTCATCACGCACCCAAGGGGTCGACTGCTCTGCACCAATATCATCCAAGATTAGAACCTCTGCTAGCTTGATCTCATCCACCAAGGCCTTCACAGATCCTTCACCGATGGCATTTTTCACATCAATGACAAAACTGGGATAGTGGAGAATAGTTGTTGAGGCCCCACGTTTTTCAGATAGGTCATGAGCTAAGGCTGCCATCATAAAGCTCTTACCAACACCAAAATCTCCGTAAAGATAGAGACCTTTTCGGATGTTTGGGTAAAGATCAACAAAGGCATAGAGTCTCTCAAAAATCGGCAAACGACCTAGATCATCTAGGTCAATCTGAGCCAACTTCGCTTTTTTGAGACTTGCTGGTAGATTAATCAACTTGAGACGATTTTTGATTGCCGCCTCTTTTTCAGCCGCGATTAGTTCTGGTGTTTCTTCATAAGATACATCTGCATAGCCGTGATTCATGACCAAGATAGGCTTGTAGCCACGCGCTATATAGTCCGCATCCCCACGAAGAAACTTGTCCCGTTCTGTGATATATTGGTTGAACTTGGAAATGCTACGATTTAACTCCTCTGGGCTGAGAGATTCTTTCTGGATAAAAGCCGCTACATCGGGGTCCTTCATGATCTGCTGGACCAAGTCCTGGTACTGAAAACGACTTGTCTGACGTTTGATTACATCACCAACACTTTCCATCTAGTCTCCTCCTTCTTCTAATCGGGCTAACATTTCTTGTTTTTTGCGTTCTAGTTCCAGACGAGTTTCCTCACTGGTTTGATTCTTGTACTCTGGATTGCTCCACTTAGGAACATTTGTTTTAGTCGAGCTAGTTTTCGATTTCTGGTCTTCCTGACCTTTTTGCTGACGCTCTCGAATCCGAAGCACGGCTTCCTCTGCTGTCCGAATCTTGCGATAGGCATAGTCGTTTGCGACTTTCATAGCGTATTTTTCATTGACATTGGCCGAATCAACCTTGTTAAAGGTTAAAAGCAAGACGATATTGATGACTTCATCCAACAAGCCTAAAGATGCCATCTGGTGAAGGAGTCCTCGCTCACTCTGGGTGATGTTCCCCTTACGAGTCTGCTTGATTTCCGCTAAAAATTGTAGGGGAGTTTTATTTTTGGCTTCCCTGATAATGGTCATTTCTTTGGGGCTAAAGTCAGAAGAAACCTGCTTTTGCGCAATTTTTTCACGCATGCGTTTGACTGAAATAACCGGAGCCACAGCTGTCGCCTTGGCTAATTGATAGGTTTCAAACCAGGTCCATTTTTTTTCATCTGCGATGGCAAACAGTTCCAAAACATCTGCCTGCTCATTTTCAAAACGCAAACCATCTCGAGCCATCAGGCGCTGAAAATGTTCCAAATCAAAATCGTTTTTTAACTTGCTTTTAGACTCGGTTGGAGTCACTTCTTCGGTCAGATTTGGAAATACTTGGCTCAAAGGAACAGAGAGTGCTTCTCCCTCACTTGGTGCCTGTTTCATAGCAGAAACAGCTACATCACCAATCTTTTTCTCTAATAATCTACTATAGACAGAATGACTTAAAAAATCCTGACTAGTTAGGGGTGAATGAAGCTGTAATTCATAGACCTCCCCTTTCTGATAAAGGGTCAACAAATCCAAAGCAGATAAGATTTTAAAGGATTGGAGCAAGGTCGGCATGCCAAAGTTCAAATGGTTGAGAATATGGGAAAAGAGGTGTTCCTTTTGTCCACCATCCCAAAAGGTAATGGTATATAGATAGAGACTCAGCGCCTCCTGACCGATAATCGGGAGGTAGCACTGCACCAGAGAAGAGGTATCTTGCGACACCCGATTATTCTTTAGAAAAGAAAAACGGTCATTTGGCTTCATTTATTTTTCCTTTTTCTTTTTAGAGGACTGGGTGATCTGCTGGAGCAGACTCTCCAACTCACTCACATCCTTAAAACTACGGTAAACGCTGGCAAAACGAACATAGGTAATCTCATCCAGCTCCGCCAATTCTTCCATGACTAAAGATCCAATATATTCACTTTGGATCTCATTCTCACTGCGACTACGGAGTTTTTGCTCGATACGATTGACCACCATGCCGATCTCGTCACTCGAAACAGGGCGTTTCTGGGCTGAGCGGATAATCCCATTAAAGATTTTATCTCTCGAAAACTGCTCTCGCGTACCGTCTTTCTTGACGACAACCAGTGTTCTTTCTTCTACTCGTTCATAGGTTGTAAAACGATGCTGACACTCATCGCACTCACGTCTTCGACGGATGGTATTTCCTTCTTCGGCTTGTCGACTATCAACAACACTAGACTTAGTAGCCCCACATTTTGGACAACGCATGCTTCTCCTCCTTGTCGTTTTCTTTTCATTATACCATTTTTTGAGCAATTCCCAAAACAATTCTTATTTTTACTTGACAAGTTTTTTGTTTTATTGTATTATTTAATTAGAACAATAAAGAAAAAGAAAGGAGACTATGATGTCCTGGATTTTTGATAATACAAAACCCATCTATTTGCAGATTATGGAAAAAATCAAACTCGAGATTGTTTCTCATAAACTGGAACCCAACCAACAGCTCCCAACCGTGAGAGAACTGGCAAGTGAGGCTGGGGTCAATCCCAATACTATCCAACGTGCCTTGTCTGATCTTGAGCGTGAAGGCTTGGTCTACAGCAAGCGTACAACCGGACGCTTTGTGACAGAAGATCGGGACTTAATTGTCCAAACTCGCAAGCAACTATCTGAGGAGCAACTGAAAAACTTTGTAACGGGTATGCTTCAATTTGGCTATCAAAAAGAAGAACTGCCAAGTGTGCTTAGCGAATACATCAAAGGAGTGTAAAATTATGACATTACTAGCATTTGAAAATGTATCCAAATCCTATGGGGCTACAGCAGCGCTTAACAATGTTTCCCTTGAGATTCCCGCTGGAAAAATCGTCGGGCTTCTCGGTCCAAACGGATCTGGAAAAACAACCTTGATCAAGCTGATTAACGGACTTCTCCAACTAGACCAAGGACGTGTCCTCATTAACAACATGGACCCGAGTCCTGCTACCAAGGCCATTGTCTCTTATCTACCAGACACGACTTATCTGAATGAACAGATGAAAATCAAAGAAGCACTGACCTACTTTAAAACTTTCTACCAAGACTTCAATCTTGAGCGGGCTCAGCATCTTTTAGCAGATCTTGGCATTGATGAAAACAGTCGCCTCAAGAAATTGTCGAAAGGGAACAAGGAAAAGGTTCAATTAATCCTCGTTATGAGCCGTGAAGCTCGTCTCTACGTGCTCGACGAACCGATTGGTGGTGTGGATCCAGCTGCTCGTGACTATATCTTGAACACCATCATCAACAACTACTCACCAACTTCAACTGTCTTGATTTCTACCCACTTGATTTCAGATATTGAGCCAATCTTGGATGAAATCATCTTCCTCAATAACGGAAAAGTTGTCCGTCAAGGAAATGTGGATGATATTCGTTACGAGTCAGGTGAGTCGATTGACCAACTCTTCCGCCAGGAGTTCAAAGCTTAGACAAAGGAGATTATTATGTTTTGGAATTTAGTTCGCTATGAATTTAAAAATGTTAACAAATGGTATCTAGCTCTCTATGGTGCTGTGCTTGCAATTTCGGTTTTGATTGGTGCATCCATTTCTGGTATTAGTCAGACCTACACCAGCTATGGTAATGATCCCTACTATCTGTTAGGCTTTCTGATCTTAGTTTTTGGTGGCCTCAGCGTTACTCTTTGGATTGCAACAATCTTTTTAATCATTCGACGCTTCAAGGGAAGTGTCTACGATCGTCAGGGCTATCTGACATTGACTCTGCCCGTCTCTGAACACCAGATCATCACCGCCAAATTACTAGGTGCTCTCATTTGGTCAATCATAAGCTATATTGTATTTATCTTGAGTATCATTATTATCTTCTCACTCACCCCTGTAGTGAAAGATTTGCCACTCCTCTATCGATTTATCTCTCCTTATCTCGGTTACGGTTGGCTCTATGCCCTATCTCTTCTGGTGGGTTCAATTACTTGGATTTTATCTATTTACCTTTGCATCTCAATTGGTCAACTATTTAACGAATATCGTACCGCTATAGGAATTTTAGCCTATATCGTGCTTAACATCGTGATTGGCTATATTTCTATCTTCTTCCGAATGGATTATGATTTCAATCTCCTGATCAGCGCAGATATCCTCAAAGATTTCATTCTAGCAATTATCTACTACCTCGGAACCTACTATATCTTGAAAAATAAGGTTAATTTGCAATAAAAAACGCCCAGCTTACAAGAGCTGGGTTTTGCTTTAACTCAATATCAAACTGGCTACGATGGGGCTAACAAAGACATAGAGAATACCGGTGACACCAATAGCCAAGCCACCCATGGCGCCTGCTACAGAGCCGTATCGAAAGGCCGTTCCCGTTCCGACAGCATGACCTGTCCCTCCAAGAGAAAGTCCAACAGCCACTGGATCGTCAATCTTCAACCACTTCAAAAGGGTTGGCCCGATAACACTAGTCAAGATCCCAGTCGCCACTACGACAACCAAAGTCACAGTCGTCAAACCTTGCAATTTTTCTGTGATTCCCACTGCCATGGCGGTTGTCACTGACTTGGGAAAGAGAGAAATGGCTAGGAAAAAGTCCATGCCAAAGATTTTGGCCACTATGGCAGTGAAGCTAGTATTGACAACTACTGCTAGCAGACTACCAAAGAGAATACTCCGAGCATGGTGCTTCATCAGATGAAAACTTTTATAAAGCGGAATCCCTAGAGCTACGGTCGATGGGACTATTAAGTTATTCAGATAAACCCCACCTTGGTAGTAATCTTGGTAAGAAATACCCGTCACCTTAAGAAGGATGATAATGAAAATTGCCGACAAAAGCAAGGGCGTTGTCAAAGGATGGGGGAAACGCCTGTAAATCAACATTCCCACTAGATAAGCTAGTATAGATAATGCAATCCCAAACAGAGGATTGGATACAAATTCACTCATTTGGCTTCTCCTTTCTCATAATCTCCCTCAAATCGTCTCTTGATGAACTGAACCACTAGGGCGATGAGGATAATATTGATGACAGCCGCAAAAAAGACAATTAAGACGATGGGCAAGAGATAGGGGGCAATCACATCAAACTTTTCCATGATACCCACTGCTGGCGGCAAAAAGAGAATGGTCATATTGGCCAGCAAGAAATTCCCCACCATGTTGACATGTCTGGTCCTCAGCCACTTGAATTGCAGGGCTAGAAAAAGAATAATCAAGCCGATAATACTGCCTGGGATGGGCAGATGAAAGAAACTGGAGATTCCCTCACCGATTAGAGAAATCACAAAGAGAATCATTAATTGAACATATAACTTCATCTCAAACTCCTTGAAATAGAATTCTTGCATACCAGTTTACTCTTTTTTCAGGAAATTTCAAGGAAATACCGAAATTTTTCTTTCTTGCAAGGATTAGCTAAAAGTAGTATAATCATTGCATGCGCAATCATCTTGTGTTGCAAAGACAGTCAGTAATGACTTTTCTATTCTATACTTCAAAAGAAAGGAGAAAGCAATGACCTACTTAGAAAAATGGTTTGACTACAACCGCCGTCAAAAGGAAATGGAAGCCTTGTTAGAAGAAACTATCGCCCAGCAGAGTGAACAAAGGCTGAACTTAAAAGAGTTTTACCTGCTCTACTATCTGAATCTAGCGCAAGAAAAATCTCTACGGCAGATTGATTTACCAGATAAACTCCATCTCAGCCCGAGCGCTGTTTCTCGAATGGTTACTCGCTTGGAAGAGAAAAACTGCGGTTTGCTTAGTCGCCGGTGTTGCGATCAGGATAGACGGGCTAGTTTTATCTGCCTGACTGACGAGGGACAGACAACTCTAGCTTACTTGCAAAAAGCCGTCGAAGAAAGATTGGAGACGAGTCTTGATTTCATTTCATAATCAGATTTTTAAAAAAAGTTGCGTGCGCAATCATTTTTCTTGACATTCATCTTTTCAAGGAGTACAATAAAGTCAAGATCGAATAAAGGAGTTTTATATGATCGAAATTACCTATCTAGATGCCAGCAAGCAAGAGAGAACCATGACTTTCGAGTCTTATGAAGACTTTGAACGTTCTCAACAAGCCTGCCTCATCGGCGTCGCAGACTACTACACTGTCCAAAAATTAACTTACAATGGTCATGATTTGGACTACCATGGGACTTATGGAGATGTCTTCTTCTATCTCATGAAACAAAATTTAAGCCAATATAACTAAAAAGGAGAAATACAATGGCAAAAGCAATTACAGATGCAACATTTGAACAAGAAACAAAAGACGGTTTGGTCTTGGTAGACTTCTGGGCAACTTGGTGTGGTCCATGTCGTATGCAAGGTCCTATCTTGGACAAATTGTCTGAAGAACTTTCAGAAGATGTCTTGAAAATCGTTAAAATGGACGTAGATGAAAATCCAAACACAGCTCGTGCTTTTGGAATCATGTCTATCCCAACCCTTCTCTTCAAAAAAGACGGCCAAGTGGTGAAACAAGTTGCAGGTGTTCATACTGCGGAACAAATCAAAGCCATCGTTGCTGAATTGAGCTAATCACACGAGAGACCAAGTACTTTATTTGGTCTCTTTTTTTTTGCCCTTTGCCATTTTTCAAAAAATATGCTAGACTGTGTAGGTAGAATATTACGATGTTTGGGACATGCCATCGCTAAAAAAAACCTCTACTTGGTATTTTTTAGCTCCCCTCAAGGGAGCTTTTTGCGTGCTCTGAACATTTCCCACTTTAGAAGGAGTACTATGAAACGTCAATCAGCCTTGGTCGTCTTTAGTGGTGGCCAAGATTCCACAACCTGCCTCTTTTGGGCTAAAGAACACTATGAAACAGTCGAAGCTGTCACCTTTGCCTATGGCCAACGCCATCATCTCGAAATTCAAGTTGCTAGAGAAATCGCTAAAGAACAGGGTATTCGTCATCACATCTTAGATATGTCTCTACTGGGGCAAATCACTGAAAATGCCTTAACTTCTGATTTGGAGATTGAGCAAAAAGAGGGAGAGGTTCCCAATACCTTCGTTGATGGTCGCAACCACCTCTTTCTTTCCTTTGCGGCAGTTCTTGCCAAGCAACGAGGCATTAAAGACATCGTGACAGGTGTCTGCGAGACAGATTTTTCTGGCTACCCTGACTGCCGGGATGTCTTTGTCAAATCTCTCAATGTCACCCTCAACCTTGCCATGGATTATGACTTTGTTATCCAAACACCTCTCATGTGGCTAGACAAGGCTGAAACTTGGGAATTAGCCGACCAACTCGGTGCCTTTGACTATGTTCGTGAAAAGACCTTGACCTGCTACAATGGGATTATCGGAAGTGGCTGCGGGGATTGTCCAGCCTGCCATCTACGTCAGCATGGACTAGATGTTTATCTCTCACAGAAAGGAGAGGGCTAATGTTTTTTGCACCCAAAGAAATCAAGCAGGAAACTGGGGAGTCTCTTGTCTACAATCCTCACAGAACCTTGGTATCAAAAGAGTTCACCTTCGATGCTGCCCACCACCTCTTTCACTATGAGGGAAAATGCAAATCCCTGCACGGCCACACTTATCATTTGCAAATCGCTGTCAGTGGATTTTTAGATGAACGGGGCATGACCTATGACTTTGGAGACATCAAAGCTATCTACAAGGACTACTTAGAGCCCCACTTGGATCACCGCTATCTCAACGAAACTCTACCCTATATGAACACGACTGCTGAAAACATGGTTTACTGGATTTTCCAAACCATGAGTCAAGAGTTGCCAGATGAGCGCGGTCTCCGTTTGGAATACGTTCGCCTCTATGAGACTCCGACTGCCTTTGCAGAGTTTAGACGGGAGTGGTTAGATGACTAAGGAACGTGTCCTCAAACTACCTGTTCTGGAAATTTTCGGCCCAACCTTTCAAGGTGAAGGTCGTGCTATTGGACAGAAAACTATGTTTGTCCGCACTGCTGGTTGCGACTACCACTGCGACTGGTGTGACTCCGCCTTTACTTGGGATGGTTCTGAAAAACCTACTCGTATGACAGCTGACGAGGTCATTGCTGAGTTGGATAAACTGGGAAGCTACGACTACGTCACCCTATCTGGCGGAAATCCTGCTATCCTAGCAGCTAATATGGCTCAACTGGTCACTAAGCTCAAGGAACGTGGTGTCACCCTTGCTGTTGAGACCCAAGGCTCCCGCTGGCAAAATTGGTTAAAAGATATCGACCAAGTGACTCTCAGCCCCAAACCTCCTTCCTCCAAGATGAAGGTCAACTTCGAGACCTTGGACTTCATCGTTTCCCAACTGGATCCCGACAAAGTCACCTTTAAAATTCCTGTCTTTGACGATGCCGATTTGGCCTTTGCCAAAGACATTCAAGAACGCTACCAACCAGATGTTCTCTTCTTATCAGCAGGAAACCCTGAGCCCAAGGCTACAGGTAATATTGTCCAAGACCAACTGGACCGTCTCAAAGAACTTTGGGAACGCATCGCCGCTGATGATAGCTGGGGCAATGTCCGCGTCCTCCCTCAACTGCATACTCTCCTCTACGATAACCAACGTGGTGTTTAAATTAGAAAGAAAAAATCATGTCACAACAAGAAGAAATGAAAAACCTAAGCCTACTGGGCAACAAAGAAACCAACTACATTTTCGATTATCAACCAGAAGTTCTCGAATCCTTTGACAATCGTCATGTGGAAAATGATTATTTTATCAAATTCAACTGTCCTGAATTTACCTCACTGTGCCCAATCACTGCTCAGCCAGATTTTGCAACCATTTATATTTCCTACATTCCTGACAAGCTCTGTGTCGAGTCAAAATCCCTCAAGCTCTACCTCTTTAGCTACCGAAATCATGGAGATTTTCATGAAAACTGTATTAACACCATCGGGAAAGACTTGGTCAACTTGCTAGACCCTCGCTATTTAGAAGTCTGGGGAAAATTCACTCCGCGTGGTGGCATTTCAATCGACCCTTACTACAACTACGGTAAACCTGGAACCAAGTATGAAGGCTTGGCAGAACAACGCCTCTTCCAACACGACCTCTACCCAGAGAAAATTGACAACCGCTAATACTCTTCGAAATCTCTTCAAACCGCGTCAACGTCGCCTTGCCGTATATATGTTACTGACTTCGTCAGTTCTATCCACAACCTCAAAACCATGTTTTGAGCTGACTTCGTCAGTTCTATCTACAACCTCAAAGCAGTGCTTTGAGCAACCTGCGGCTAGTTTCCTAGTTTGCTTTTTGATTTTCATTGAGTATAAACACATACGAAAAAGCCCTGTCCCTCAAGATGAGGAGCAAGGCTTTTTGAGTTTCAATTATTCTTCTGTTCCAAGGAAGTTTTTCGCAACAAGTGCTGCAAGAACGCCACTAACGATTGGGGCAAGGATGAAAATCCATACTTGTTGAAGGGCTGCACCACCTACCAAGACAGCTGGTGCCAAGCTACGAGCTGGGTTTACTGAAAGGCCAGTGATGTTCAAGCCCACAAGGATCAAAGCTGTCAATGACAAACCAATCACCAAACCAGCGATTGCACCATTACCTTTGCTTGCTGATGTTACAGTCATGATAACTAGGACAAACAAGAAGGTTGCGATGACTTCAAACAAGAAGCCACCAAAGACAGTGACACCGTTTGCCAAGGCATTTTCACCAAGACTAGCAGTCGACATTCCTGAGTTAGACAAGAGGAAGAATACTGCAGCTGACGCAAGGAAAGCTCCAACTACTTGTCCAAGAATGTAGTTTACAAGCTCTGAAGATGACAAACGTTTGTTTACAAACATAGCGATTGAAACAGCCGGGTTCAAGTGAGCCCCTGAAATAGTTCCGATTGAGAAAGCTGCGACTACGATGGCCAAACCAAAAGCAAGAGCAATTCCAAGGTGTCCAAGACCTTCAACACCATTTCCAAAAACAACAGCTCCTGTTCCGATGAACACAAGCATAAATGTACCGATTAATTCAGCAACAAATTTTTTCATGATAAGTCTCCTTTTTTTCAAACTATGTATTAGTCTATCAAAAGAAGGAAAGGGTTTCAAGAAATGTGCTTGGAAAATAATGGTTTTCCTTACTATCTTTTAATTGAGGAATTAAACAGAAAAATACATTTCCTCTATAGGGCTTATCAGTCGCTTATCTCACTAGCATTTAGCAACTTGATATAATCCAGACCCCATTTCTCGACAGCATCTAAAACAACTCTGAATTCCTGCCCCATTTCGGTTAAGCTGTACTCAACTCGTGGGGGAACTTCGGCATAGACCTTTCTTTGAACAATCTTATCCTTTTCTAATTGACGGAGATGACGGGTCAAAATAGTTTGAGTAATCCCAGGCAATAATCTCTGCAATTCTTTAAATCGTTTAGTACCCGTACTCAACTGATAAATGATTACCAGTGCCCATTTCCCCGTTAAAACCCTCTGCGTTGTCGCAAATGGACAAATACCATACTCACTCACTTTATTTGGCATAAAATATCTTCTTTCTATTTTTTTAAAAATTTATCTTTTAGTATCAATAATAGTACTACTTTTGATACTAGCTATCGAAAAAGTGTCTACTTGTTTTTTTGATTTTAACTGTTACAAGTATATCATAAAAAAGAAATGGAGAATATATATGTCAACAAACTTAGAAATTTTCAATGCTTATAACCAAGCTTTAATTGCTGGTGACTTTCCTGGTGTCTTTGAAACGATGGCAGACGATATTGTCTGGCATCAACCTGGTACTCATAGTATATCTGGTACAGTTGTTGGTAAGGACAAGCTAGGAACTCACCTGGCTACATTTGCTGAGAAAACTAATGGAACCTTTAAGGTGATAACAAATTGGGTTTCTGACAATAAGGATTTAATCGCAGCTAATGTTACTTTTCTCGGAACACGTGCTGATGGTACTGAACTCAATATGAACGGGATTGACCTCTTCCGTATTGAAGACGGAAAAATCAAAGAAGTTTGGCTCTTCTCTTCAGATCAAGCTGAAGAAGATAGCTTTTGGGGATAATTTAAGAGGCCGGGACAAAAAATTTTGATTTTAGGAATTCTTTATTATAAATTTCTAAAATCGATAGATTAGAAAAAAAGCAAACAAGACAGTATTCTGAGTGTCAGATAACTCATTTTGTTCGCTTTTTTTATTTAAGGTTAGACTTTTGTCCCAGACTCTTTTAATTTACTCTCCCAACTGGGCACTGTAGGCGATAATCTGATCAACTGTGTCAGACAAGAATTGGATGGTATCACGGAGTGGCTTATCTGTTGAGATATCTGCTCCGATAATCATGGCTGACTCAAGCGGTGTCTTGCTACCACCTGATTTGAGGAGATTAAGCCAGTCTTCAGCTCCAGTTTCTGAATGTTTCAGATGAAGATAACCCGCAGTCGAAATAACTAGTCCCGCTGAGTAGGTATAGCTATACAAGCCCATGTAATAGTGAGCTTGGCGCATCCAAGTCAAGGCCGCATCGTCATCAATCTCAATAGCATCTCCCCAGAAGTCCGTCAAAACTTCCTTCATAATACTGTTGAGCTTGCTTGCCCCAAAGGTTTCTCCTTCTTCAATCAATGTATAAACCTTGCGCTGGAAGGCTGCTTCCAAGAGGTGGGTAATAAAGTTATGGAAGTAGGTATCTGTCAAGCGGTGGGCAAGAGCAAAGCGTTTTTGACGAGGGTCGTCAGACTGATGTTCCAAATAATCACTTAAAAGCAATTCATTGAAGGTTGACGGCGCTTCGACATAATAAGTAGACATGTGGGCATTAAAGTAACTCTGATGATTGTCAGAAAAGATAAATTGACCAGAATGCCCGATCTCATGAATCAAAGTATAGACATCGCTCAAACGGCCTGTCCAACTCATAAGGACATAAGGGTGCACGCGATATGGATCCGCCGCATAACCACCAGAATCCTTGCCACTATTGGCAGCGAAGTCAACCCAGCGCTCTTCTTGATAGCGAGCAACTTCCTGACAATATTCTTGTCCCAAAGGTTCTACTGACTTCATGACCAAATCATAGGCGTCGTCAATAGTCACTTCAGGATTGAGGGCGCTGTCCAAGTCTAGCTTCCAGTCTGCAAAGGTCATCTTTTCAAGACCATTGACCTTGGCAACATGCTTGAGGTATCTCTGAGCGACTGGCGCAAATTCCTGCATAATGAGGTCAATCTGACGGTCAAACATGGCACGGTCCACTTCTTGTTCAGCCAGAAGATAGTCAAAAACTGAGTCGTAGCCCTTCATATCTGCTAATAGTTTTTCAGACTTAACCTGAGCTAGATAGGCTGCGGCTGCTGTATTTTGGTGCTTACGGAGTCCTTCTGAGAAGGAACGGAAGGATTTCTCACGAATTTCAGCATCTTCATGGTTTTGGTAGAAATTCTCATAAGTCACAAAGCTGTTTTTGTAGGTCTTGCCATGAGCTTCAAAGTCAGCCATTTCGAAGTCCCCAGCACGCATCTTAGTATAGATGTCCTGTGGACTATAGAAAACTTCACCAAGATTGGTCAAGGCCTTCTCCACGTCTGCCCCAAGATAGTGGGCCTTTTTGATTTTGGCCTGACGAATAGCTGCCGTCAAATGGGGCAATTCACCCAAACGGTCCAAGACTTCCTCGTCAGCAGCTACCAAGGCATCGTCAAAGAAGGTCAAGGCTACACTGGCGTCTGTTTCAAATTCCATCCCAGCTTGGGCGATATTGGCAAAATCCTCATTGCTATAGTCTGTTGTCTGAGGCATAAAGGCATAATTGCCGATATGACTCATCTGGATATAGATTTGTTCCAATTCTGCAAAGGCCTTCTCGAAATCCTCAAAAGTGTGAAGATTGCCCTTGTAATCACGGCTAAATTGGTTAATATCTTCGCGAGCCTTCTCGATTGCTCGCAAGAAATCCTCACGGTCTTGGTATAGGGCGGTTAAATCCCAAAGTTCCTTTTCAGGAAATTCTGAACGGTGTTTTTGTTCCATTTTCTTCCTCTTATTTTATTTCTCTAATTCTAATAATACACTAATGGCTGATAAGGCATAAAGCGGGGCTGTTTCTGCTCGCAAGATGCGAGGTCCAAGCCCTGCCAAGACGGCTCCTTTAGCTTCAAAACTTTCAATTTCTACTGGTGAGAGACCACCTTCTGGACCAAAGATAAAGAGCAATTTGGCTCCCTTTTCAAGACCAGTGACTGCTTGTAAGAGCGCAGCGGTTTCTCCTTCTTTAGCTGACTCTTCATAGGCCACTACGATAGAGTCAAACTGGTCCAGCTGGGCTAGAAAATCTGCTTTTTTCTCGAAAAGTTGGATACTTGGAATCAGATTACGCTTGCTTTGCTCGGCTGCTCCAAGGGCAATTTTTTCTAGTTTTTCAACCTTTTTACCCAATTTCTTGCCATCCCACTTGGCTACTGACCAATCGGCAGGAAAGGCCCAGATTTGACTGGCACCGAGTTCCGTCACTTTTTGAGTGATGAACTCCAGCTTGTCTCCCTTGGGAAAGCCTGATGCGATGGTTACTTGAACTGGCAGTTCCACATTGTCAGCTAACTCTTGGACCAACTCAAACTGACGATTTTCCACATCCAGCACGCGCGCCAAGCGCTTGATACCATCATCAAAGACCAAGGTCACCTCATCATCTTCTTTCAAGCGCATGACCTGAAACATATGCTTGCTGGTTTCCTTGTCCTCAATAGTGACAGGAGAGACTGCACTGCCCTTGACAAAATACTGCTGCATGCTAGCCTCCAATCACACCTGAAATATCCTTGGTCTTCTTAAAGACGCAGGCATTCCATTCCCCTTGAATCATGTGGGTTTCAAGGAAAAATCCAGCTGACTCAGCTGACTCTCGCACCATGTCCCACTTGTCCTTGATAATGCCACTCATAATGAGGTAGCCCTCATCCTTGACCAAGCGATAAGCATCCTCTGTCAGATGAATGAGAATATCCGCCAAGATATTGGCCACGATGACATCTGCTTCAATCTCCACACCCTTAAGCAAATCGCCTGGGGCTACATGGATGTTTTCCATGCCAGGGTTGAGTTCAATATTTTCCTGAGCCACACAAACTGCCACATCATCTAAGTCATAGGCGAAAATCTCCTTAGCACCAAGAAGCGAGCTGGCAATGGAGAGAACTCCTGATCCAGTTCCCACATCAAGCACCGTTTCGCCACCACGAAGGACCTGCTCCAAGGCAAAGAGGCTCATCTTAGTGGTTGGATGGGTCCCAGTACCAAAAGCCATACCAGGATCCAGCTTGATAATCTTCTCTCCCGCAGTCGCCTCATAGTCTGTCCAAGACGGCACGATGGTCAAGTCATGAGTGATACGAGCTGGCTCATAGTATTTCTTCCAGTTATCTGCCCAGTCTTCCTCA
Source organism: Streptococcus oralis (assembly GCF_003944215.1). GTDB lineage: Bacteria > Bacillota > Bacilli > Lactobacillales > Streptococcaceae > Streptococcus > Streptococcus oralis_BI. Next base: position 39,631 of record NZ_RJVZ01000010.1, read on the forward strand.
GCCAAGGCAGTCGTCCCCATCTTGACCTCACCCAAATCCATAAAATCTGTCAATTCTGCTAGGCGAGCCTGCAAATCCGTCTCAACCACTGCCACATCCACCGTTTCAGGGTAGTAGGCGGTCACAACGATTTCTTCTTGTTGCTCGACCTCTGGGAAAATCTCGCCGAAGCGATCCACATTTCCCACATAGTCCATGCTGTCTTCAATCGCAACGCCTTGCGCTCCCAGCTCAATCAAGAGATTAGAAACCAACTCCTCTCCCTCACGCTTAACTGTAACTTTTAACTCTTGCCATGTTTCCATTTTATTCTCCTTAACAACCCATCATTTCTTCTAATTCTTTTAAGGTCTTACCGTTTTTATCTTTCCAGTCCATTCGTCCATTGGTATTCATTCCTATCACAAAAGCTGCTGCATAAGAAGGACTAGAGAAAAGTTGTTTCTCCTGTAAAATGCCATCTTTGATTACATTTGTATCAATTAGTTCTTTACGAAGTTTTTGTAGACTAGATGGGATTACGTTGGAATCTATCAACTCTATTTGACTACCCTCCAAAACTACAAAACCTTCCGAAGTACGTTCACAACGTGCTTCTATTACTTTATTAGATTTCTTAGATTTTCGTTTTAAGTATAAATAAGTTAACTGATCATTAGATAAGTCTTTCTCCGATATCTTTGTCATAGGAACGAACACTCGATATCCTAAGGTTCCTACAATCATCAAGGTGTTTTCAACAACCTCGTCCAACTCTGATTGCTTCTCTTCCGTTACATTCCCAGAATTTGGCTCATTCCCGTTTTTCACAGTATATCGCCCAGATTCTTTAGCTAGCTGAGTAAATTTATTTTCCAGATAGCTAATTTCTGTCGGACCAAAGGAATTATTCTGCGTCATCAAAATAATGACATCATTAAAATAATCTGCGTGATTATCACGAGTATGTTCCTGCACACGAAAAAGGATTCCCTCTCCATTCTTGCGATTCGTTGCCTGCCCGATGTAGGTAACATCCTTTTGCTTATCCTCATCACGTCCAAATAGGAAATAAATCCCACTTTGTTTCATTTCGTCACGAGATTTTAAATCAGCCAATTGAATTCGAGGAATTTTATAAATCACCCCTGTCCAATTTGACAAAGTACATTTTATTTTCCCAGTAACTTCTCCATCCATGAGAAACATATTGATATTCTTACTACGATTTGGCATTTACCTAACTTCCTCCATATAATCCCTCACTCTATCCTGCAACTGGGGCACGACCTTATCTGAGCCAAAAAATTCGTCAATGCTCATCAGTCTATAGCCCTGTCCTTCGTCACCAAAGACAATCTTGTCAAATTGTTCCTGAGCCAACTTGCCAACTAGAAAGACGGACTCCTTCCCCTCAAAAAGCATACTTGGATACACCTTACTCCAAATCAGACAATCTTTAGTCAGACGAATCCCCAGTTCTTCATAAACTTCACGCGCCACGCACTCAAAAGGACTTTCATCCCCTTCACGGCCACCACCTGGCAGTTCCCAGGTATTAGGGAATGGAATGTTTGATTTGTCATCACGTAAGATAGTTAAGAGCTTATCACCACAAAAGAGGGCAATTTTGCAACCTGTAAAATCAGAAAGTTCGATTTCCATGTTAGACTCCTTCGGCTAATGCCTTTTCCAGCTCCTCTAACCAGTTTTCATAGTAACATTGCTCATCCCGTAGCATCCGGCTGCTATTCATTTTCTGTCTAGCAGTCTTCATAGCCTTGCGAGTTTGAGCTACATCATTCTTAACTTTAAATTGATACCAGGCTTGAATCATTTGCACATCTGCCATTTTTAGAGATAAAAAGGATTTAACGCTTCGAATACTTGCATATTCTTCTGCTTTCTCATTATCCCCTTCTAGCAAGGCGATTTGAAGAAGGTATAGTTGGCAAAAAGTTTCAGACATCGAGTGTTCTGTTCTCTCTAGTAAAGATTGAAATAGCTTTTTAGCTGGCTCTAAATGACCATCCAATATAAAAACCACTCCCTGAAGAGTTTCAATACTTTCTGCAAAACTCCCTCTCGCATCCTCATCAACAGTCATGGTAAAGTCTTTCAAATCATATTTTTGAGGAGCCAGCAAAGTTTGAGCAGAATGCCTCAACACCAGGTAGGCGTATTTCGTATTTTCAGGGTGTTTTCGCAATTCCCAGATTTTTGCTCCATCGGTGATGCCGACTGGTAAAGCGTTGTTTAGGAAGAAAGATAAATTCAGAAAAATCCAAGTACCAGCAAAATACCAGCTTCTTGTCAAAAATCCAAACAATATCGCCAATAAGATCAAGCTAAGATGAACCATCAAGCCTCCTGAAAGCATCAGAATGATTCTTTGATCACTTTCATCTTCTTTCAATCCAATATACTGAGCACCAACATTTTTCAGAACGACTGTTCGACTAAGATGAAACCTACCTGACTTTTTGGTCAAAAGAAAATGTCCTAATCCAAAAGCCACCAGCCGATAGCCTGTCAAGTAGCCACAAAAAGCATGACCCAGCTCATGAAGAATAAAGATTAAATACATGCTTAAAAGAGCGAAGGAATAACCAAAAGTGAATGCTAAAACTGCGGAATACCCCAACTCTGCAAATGCGATAGTGCCACAAGCAAAAGCTAGCATAATAAAGACAAAAGCTAGCACATAGATCAAATAAATCCCAATTTTCTTCATAAAATCTCCAACCAACTCCTAGTATCTCGGATAAGGGTAAAACTCCCCTTCTTCCAAGCCAACTTTTCCTTCTTCAAAGACTTCTTGGTTCCATTCCATGACGAATTCTTCTGCTTCTGGGTCTTCCAAAAAGTCCATGAGGGCATCTAGTCCAACCTCGGCAGTATCTTTGAGGAATAGCGCAAAATAAGCTAAGAATTCGCGGGAAAATCCTTTTTTAGGCAAGTAAGGGATGACAGTCAAATAGTCTTCCTCATTGACTGTTGATTTAGCAGGATTGTAAAAAAGCACTGCTTCTTCAAAGAGGATATCTTCTGATGAAACCTCTCCGTCTTCATCCACCATCTCCACGCCTGCAGCATTTTGCGCTTCTAACAAAAAACTCACTTCAACCGCGTGGTTGCGCTTATCCCAACTAATCTCAAAGTCAAAAGGAAAATTCTTCTCCAACTCTTCCTCTAAAACATCTAAAAATCCGTATGTTGCCATTTTGTCCTCTTTCTATGCGACTCTTTAATCGCCCCGATTGCTCGGAAATATGCTAAAATAGATACTACCATCTTACCACATATACATCAGAAAATCTACGTTAGAAAGGACTGCTATGCCAGACAATCTCGCGCTTCGCATGCGCCCTAAAACCATCGACCAGGTCATCGGTCAGGAACATCTGGTCGGACAAGGAAAAATCATCCGCCGCATGGTAGAAGCCAACCGCCTGTCCTCCATGATTCTCTATGGCCCTCCGGGAATCGGCAAGACCAGTATTGCCTCTGCCATCGCAGGGACTACTAAGTATGCCTTTCGAACTTTCAATGCGACAGTTGATAGTAAAAAACGACTGCAAGAAATTGCGGAAGAGGCTAAATTCTCTGGTGGTCTCGTCCTATTACTAGACGAGATTCATAGACTAGATAAAACCAAGCAAGACTTCCTCTTACCTCTCTTGGAAAGTGGTCTGGTCATCATGATTGGCGCTACGACTGAAAATCCTTTCTTCTCTGTCACTCCTGCCATTCGTAGCCGTGTTCAAATTTTTGAGTTGGAACCTCTGTCTAACCAAGACGTCAAAGAGGCCCTGCAGATAGCTCTAAGTAACCCTGAGCGTGGTTTTGATTTTCCAGTAGAACTAGATGAGGATGCGCTGGATTTCATTGCTACCTCTACAAACGGAGACCTTCGCTCTGCCTTCAACTCACTTGACTTGGCCGTTCTTTCTACTCCCGAAAATGACAAGGGCATCCGCCATATCACTCTAGACATCATGGAAAATAGCCTGCAGCGGAGCTACATTACCATGGATAAGGATGGAGACGGACACTACGATGTCCTCTCAGCCCTGCAAAAGTCCATCCGTGGTTCTGATGTGGATGCTAGTCTCCACTATGCTGCCCGCTTGATTGAAGCTGGTGATTTGCCTAGTCTCGCTCGTCGTTTGACTGTTATCGCTTATGAAGATATCGGTTTGGCCAATCCTGAAGCCCAGATTCACACCGTGACTGCTCTGGGTGCTGCACAAAGGATTGGTTTCCCAGAAGCCCGCATTCTCATTGCCAATGTCGTCATTGATTTGGCCCTTTCTCCAAAATCCAACTCAGCATACGTGGCTATGGACAAGGCACTTGCTGACCTCAAAACATCAGGGCACTTGCCTATTCCGCGACACCTGCGTGATGGGCACTACAGTGGAAGCAAGGAACTGGGGAATGCCCAAGACTATCTCTATCCACACAACTATCCTGGAAATTGGGTCAAGCAAGACTATCTGCCAGAAAAAATTCGCAATCATCACTATTTCCAAGCAGAAGATACTGGTAAATATGAACGGGCTTTGGCTCAAAGAAAGGAAGCCATCGACCGTTTACGAAAAATCTGAAATCCTTTTCAAAAAATTGCACTTACCTCTTGATTTTTTTTGAAAAAGTGGTATCATATAAACATAGAAACGCTGTGGTGTACGACTTCACACTTAAGTGTTGACCGACTATTTTTTGTATTATTAGGGAAACAAAAGTCTTCTAACAGCATGTAGGCCGTCTCACACGGAAACAGCTTCAGTTAGAGCGAGTTGCCCACCTGCTTAATTGCGCGGGTTCAATACAAACCGTGAAGTTTCGGCACCAATACAGCTTTTTTCTTTGCCTCCTTAGCTCAGCTGGCAGAGCAGCGGACTCTTAATCCGTGGGTCACAGGTTCGATCCCTGTAGGGGGCATCTAAATACAACAGGAAAAGCCTTGATAACCAAGGGTTTTTTGCTTATCTATAACTGATTTGCCTCATCATTTGCCCCACTTTTAAATCTATCTTTTCTTTTTGAACCAAATTACATCTTAACAAATAGTGTAAAGCCAGTTACTTTTGCTTTGATTCCATACAATATTTTCATGTAGAGAAGACAAATTTTATCTTCTCTTTTTATTTTCAAAATAATAAAAACTGATTTTCTTTTCATAAATCAGACTGAAACTTCCAAATTTTCCATTTTGTTTATTGACATTTCCTCTAAAAAGGTGTATAATATTTTTATTATCAAACTATACTATACTATATAGGGGGTATTGAAATGAAATTTTCTAATCGTTTACTGCTATTCCTTGCAGGAGTTGTTTTTGTCCTTTTAGGACTTTTCCTATTTACAAACCCAGTAGCTAATCTTGTTGCTTACAGCTGGTGGATTGCATTTGGTTTACTGGTTTCTTCTATAGCAGCTATTTTAGGCTATTTCTCTGTACCAAAAGAGCTTCGCTCACCAGCTCATCTTTTCCAAGGGATTGTTAATCTTCTCTTAGCTCTTTACCTCGTTGCCTATGGCTTTGTGACGCTGCCAGTTGTCATTCCAACTATTTTAGGAATTTGGTTAATTGTAGAAGCCATTATAGTTTTCTTTAAAGGCAATCGTTTGGGATTGATTTTCCCTATTATTGGCAACCATATCATGTGGATAGCGTTGCTTGCATTTTTACTAGGTCTAGTGATTTTGTTCAATCCAGTAGCTACAAGTGTCTTTGTCGTTTATGTCGTTGCCTTTGCATTTTTAATTGTTGGTTTCACCTATATCCTTGATGCCTTTCGTAAATAATCTAGCTGCCATTTTGGGCATATTAAAATAGCTGGGAAGTTACATTCTCAGCTTTTTCTGTTGCCTCCTTAGCTCAGTTGGTAGAGCAGTAGACTCTTAAGCTATGGGGCGCAGGTTCGAGCCCTGCAGGGGGCACATCTAAATCAACAGAAATAAGCCTTGAAACCAAGGCTTTTTTTAACGTCTAATAGCTTTTTGTAGAAAAGTATTTAAAAATAAAAGAGAAGAGAATCTCTCACTCTCTTCTCAGTATATCTTATTAAATTTAGTTTTTCTTAATCTACCTGATTTTCCTTTGCAACGACAAATTCTTTAACCAGTCGATAGATAACAGCAAATACGGGGGTAAAGAATATCATTCCAAGTAGTCCGAAAAGATTCCCTCCAATACTAGCAGCCGCAAGCGTGAAAATAGCTGGCAAACCAATAGACTGACCTACAACTCTAGGATAAATAAGGTTTCCTTCAATCAGCTGTATAACTTGATATAGAAGAAGAGAAAGTAAGGCTTGAGTAGGACTCACTGTGAAGATAAAAATCGCTCCCACAACACAAGCAATCATAGGCCCTACATAAGGAATGAACGATAGCACTCCTGCAAAGATACCTGTCATTACTCCATAGGGTATCCCAAACACGCTGTAACCAACCGCTATCATAACTCCTATGATAACTGCTTCAATCAGCTGACTCATCAAAAATTGGTCATAAGTCTCTAGTGCTACTTGTCCAATGTAAGTCAACTTTATCACCACCTTCTCTGGAAGAAAAACTTTTAGAAGTCGACTCGTCATCGCTGCCAAATGTTCCTTACTGGATAAAAATAAAAAGGTGAAGACTATAATCAAAAAGGCATTCATCAAACTTGAAAAAATATTGCCGATATTACTAGTCAGACCTGATAAAAAACCTATCAAAGCTTGGCTAATAGAACTAGATTGTCCCTGTATGCCTGATACGATAGTTGACAACATGTCTTTGGTTACAAATTCCGAGCTGCCTAGCAATTTCCCAAGTTGAGTAAGGACTGTTGAAAGGACTGTTCCCAGCTGACTAATAGTCTGGGCTAGGGTTGGCAGCACCAAAACCAAAAGAGCAATCACGATTAAGATAAGAGCTAGGAAAACAAGTACCATGGCAATCGGACGACGCAACTCTGCCTTTACCTTCAATTTAACTAAGTACTGTTCAATTTTTTTCATAGGAACATTAAGCACAAAAGCAATAACAGCACCATAAATCAAGGTTGATATTACATCAAAGAGAGAGATTGCTCCTGATATAAAGCTCGATGCATTCAGAATTACAAGAGCAACCAGCCCTATAAAAAGTATTAACGGGGTGTATTTTTTTACTAAATTCATAAATTTTCCTTAATAAACATGTTTAGATACGACTATACTATTTGGTTTTTCAAACTCTCGATTAAGGTAGGCTTGGTAAGTTCCTGGAGCGATAAATCCTTTGGGTGAGAGGATATCGGTGCCAGCCTGACCGACTATGGTATCAGCCAAGAGCACACAGTTTGTAGATAAGACAAAGTAGGATTTAAACTTAGATTTGATAAATTTATAAAGTTCCCCATCTGTCTCATGTCTGATTTTATAAGCGTAGGTGTAGTCTTCCTTACCATCACCTGTCATGATTTTATCTGCACTTGGCTCCCATGGAATCGTCAGTTGTTTCAATTCAGCCAACTTTTTCTGAACTGCTTTTTCCATTTCAGGCGTCAAATCTATCCCATAACCAAAAAGCGTTTTTTGACTCTCACGTTTACATAGGTCAATGTACTTGTCACGATCACAGAAATATAAGACACCATCTCCTACCATGCCAAATAAGGTCTCAGATGACGGATCATAGTTGCCATAAGAAATAACACGGCCCTGATAGCAGATATCCACATGACCAATAGCTGAAAACAGGGAGGTCTCAGCTGTATGAACAAAAATTTCTAGCTCTGCTGTCTTACCAGACTTCACTATTCCAAGATGGATATCTTCTTCCTCATCAGCATTTTCCAGCATAAATTTGTTAATTTTTGCTAAAGTTCTTGCAGGGATGAGAGCGGCTAGGACAATAGGTAAGCTCATTCTTACACGACGTTTGAGATGGTTTTTCCCAATTTCCCCTTCAAATAAGAAACCGTCACGGATATTGGACAGACCATAAAGGAAAAAATAAGCCCCTAAAACAAAGAGTTGAAAGACAGAATTTCCCGTAGAGGACAAAAGACTAGTCCCACCAAGAAAAACTAGTACGAGTCCATCTAGTAAGAGACGAAAACGAGGTCGAATTTTGTTTTTGCGGTAGAGAACATAGGTGACAAGGTTAATACTAGCATGAAAAATCTGATAAACTCCAATCACAAGAGCCAAAATATAAATCGGCACATCCGTCGCAAGATTGGAGCCAAGCAAATATCCCAGCACTAACAATTTAACCAGTGCAACTCCCAAGGTGTCCGTTGACTGACTTTTTTTGAAAATACGTAATACTAAATCTAAGACCGTTGCTATCCAAGCTAAAAACAGAACCAGTCGAATAACCTTTACTGGCAACCAAGTCCCCGTGACCATCAAGATGAGACCTAGCAGAACAAACAAGAACCCCTGAGCAAGTAATTTCTTACCTGTCAGACCTAAAGATAGAATTTTCGCCATATAAAAACCTTTCAACAATAAAAATTAAACACTCCGATTAAACTGACTAGTAAATAGCCAACACTACAAACAGCCTGTGCCAGCAACATATGGTGACTAGAAATGACTGTAGTAATGTCACCATCTTGTCTTATGCACTTCTAAAATTTGTTATATTGATTAGAAACCAGAGCTTATAAAAACTAGCTAAACTCGAGAGATAGACACAATTGCGACGAAAAAATGTATAACCAATTCAACTTGTTAAGGTAAGAAAGCATTATTTCCAATCTATTAATTATTCATCTATTACCTATTATGACACAATATTCCCTATAGTTCAACTTTTTACTTATTTTTATATTACACGGACTAAAAAGTTTTCAACAGTTGATTGCATTTGTTTTAATAAGTTTTAACCTTTCTTGGTTAGATAAAAAAAGAACCATACAGTTTAGAATCTGTATGGTTTTTGCCCCACTTTTGTCCCATTTTTAAATCATGACATTGAAAATACCTAAAATCACTTATATTTCAATATTTTTAATTGCTCTCAATATGAAAGTCCTTTCCAAATCCCTGTAGGGGGCATCTAAATACAACAGGAAAAAGCCTTGATTTACTAGGCTTTTTTGTGTAGTCTTAGCACTAAAAAACGATAGAAAAAACACCCCTTCTGAACTGCACCCCAAAAGTTAGACAGAAAAAACCTAACTTTTGTGGCGCAGTTCATTCGCGTCACATGAAGTTATTTAAGCATCTCCCTTTCTCTCATTACCATTTTCTGTTATAATAAATTGTACTTCTAAAATAGAAAGGTCTTAAGATGACAACTCTTGTTAAACATAAACGTGTAGAATTTTCAGAACTTTTTTATGACCTAGTTTTTGTTTTTGCAATTTCAAAAGTAACTACTTTAATTGACCATCTTCATAACGGTATTTTGACTTAGAATTCTTTCCTTGATTTTTTCATTGCTACTTTGTTTCTCATCGATTCCTGGATGATTCAAACCGATTATACCAATCGCTATGGAAAGAACTCTTTATTTAACATAGTAATCATGTTTATCAAAATGGGAATTTTACTCTTTATAGCCAATATGATTGGACCTGATTGGCAACAATATTTTCATTATCTCTGTTGGGCTATTGGTACATTAACCCTTACCTTATTTTTTCAATATTTGGTTGAATTTTTTAGAAAATCAACCGATGATGCTAATCGGGAAAGTATCAAAGGTTTTCTATGGATAACAGGTCTAGGAAGTTTAGGATTCTATCTAGCAGCTCTTCTTCCTATTTACCTTAGAGTCTATATCTTATTTGCTAGTATTCTGCTAACATTTATTATGCCAAGTATCTTGCTTAATAAAGATAAGCATTACCAGGTAAATCTCCCCCATTTAATCGAGCGCATCTCCCTTCTTGTCATTATTATGTTTGGAGAGATGATTACGGAGCTAGCTAACTTCTTTACAATCGAGAATTTCTCGATTTATTCGGTTCTTTATTTCATTATTATGATTTCTCTGTTCTTGTTTTATTTTGGTCAATTCGACCATGCTATTGATGAAAAATCTAATCAAAAGGGACTATTTCTAATTTACAGTCACTATCCTATTTTCATTGGACTTCTTATGATGACCGTTTCGATGAGTTTTCTTCTGAATCCTGAAGCTAATCGTCTCTTTGCAACCAGCTTCTCTTATATCGGATTTGGCCTCTTTCAAGCTGCTGTCCTAGTAAATGGGCCCTATAACAAACACTATCTTAGCTATTCGAAAAGTTACTACTGTGTCCAAGCGACACTCTATCTGGCTGCCTTGATTCTCTCTTTAATCTTTGCTTCTAATCCTATAATAGTAGTGAGTATAACAACCATTTTTGCTCTAGCTATAGCCAGTCATTTTATTTATTTTTATGTGACACAGAATAAAAAATATTCCAAATCTAACTGGGGGTTATTTTAATGAGTTTATAACATAAAAAAGCTTTGGGAACCAAGGCTTTATATGATATCAATCACCGACCACGAAAATGTTTAGCTTACAGAACTGCTAGTGAAGCTCTAGAGGATGAGTTCGAGTAAATGTTGCACTTATTCTTGCAATTTATCATTTACTTGATGCACGAACTCGATATTTTTTTCGTTAATTTGTTTTTGCCCCACTTTTGCCCCATTTTTAAATCCTGACATTGAAAATACCTAAAAGTATTTCCCTAAAATCAGCTATATTTCAACATTTTTGTTTATTTTCAATATGAAAAGTTCTTACAAATTCATGCAGGGGGCATCTAAACAACAGGAAAAAGCCTTGAAATCAAGGCTTTTTTGCTTTCTATCTACCCTTTTTCATGATGTATTTTCGTATAGGTACTTCAACCATTTGAACGATTTCAAATCCTTCTTTTTGGTAAAGCTTGTAAGCTGTTTGATTTGCCTCGTAGACATTTAGAGAGACAGTATCTATGTCTTCATTTTCAAAGGCCAAACTAACAAATTTCCTTAAAGACTGGCTACCTAAGCCCTGCCCCTGTTTCTGGGGATTGATAAAAAATCTCCCGATATGAAGATTCCTGTCTTCTAGCCTGATTTTCTGGATAAGCCCCACAAACTCTTGTTCATCAAAAATTGAAAAGATTCCTTCCAAATCTTGCAAGATTTGAATTGTTAAGGGAAAAGGAATCATTGTTCCCATCCATTGTTCTTGAAAGGATTTGCCAAGGGAGTTGGACCATTGACATAAGAGCTGAGCGTTTTCTGTGCTCACATTTTCTTCAAAACGAATCATCATCTTGACCTCACCATCTTATCTATGTTTCTTTATTATACTACTTCTTCTATTTTTTACGAATAGATAAGTATGATTGATCTTTATTTTTTTCTTGTCGGGAGCATTCTCGCTTCTTTTCTAGGTTTGGTCATTGACCGTTTCCCTGAGCAATCCATTATCAGACCAGCTAGTCACTGCGATTCCTGTCAGACTCGCTTGCGCCCCTTAGATTTGATTCCTATCCTCTCTCAGGTCTTCAATCGCTTTCGCTGTCGCTACTGCAAGGCTCGCTATCCATTCTGGTATGCTCTCTTTGAACTCGGCTTAGGGCTTGTCTTTCTGGCTTGGTCTTGGGGCTGTATTTCCATAGGACAAGTCATCCTCATCACTGCTGGCTTGACCTTGGGTATCTACGACTTTCGCCATCAGGAATATCCCCTACTGGTCTGGCTGACTTTTCACCTAATCATCCTGGCTTTCTGTGGTTGGAATCTGGTCATGGTCTTCTTTCTTGCCCTTGGAATTTTGGCGCATTTTATCGATATTCGCATGGGTGCAGGGGATTTTCTCTTTCTGGCTTCTTGTGCTCTCGTCTTTAGTGTGACCGAACTACTCATCTTGATTCAGTTCGCTTCTGCAACAGGAATTCTAGCCTTTCTCCTGAAAAAGAAAAAGGAAAGACTTCCTTTCGTGCCTTTCCTCTTACTTGCTGCTTGCATGATTATTTTTGGTAAGCTACTGCTTGTTTGATAAAGTCCTCAATTGGCTCTCCTTGGTGGAGAGCTTTTACGATTTTTGAACCGACGATAACGCCATCTGACACTGCATTGAAACGTTCTACATCAGCTTGACTAGATACACCAAAACCTGTCAAGACTGGGATGTCAGCTACTTGATGCAATTGTGCCAGGTGCTTGTCCAAGTCTGCACGGTAATTTCCTGATTTCCCTGTCACCCCATTGATGGCAACAGCATAAACGAAGCCTTCAGCTCCCTTGATCAACTCTTTTTGACGGTCGAGTCCTGTTGTCAAGCTAACTAGGGGAATCAAGGCAATGTCTGTATCTGCCAAAAATGGCTCTACAAAGTTGGCATGCTCATGAGGCAGGTCTGGGATAATCACTCCCTTAACTGCTGTATCTGAAAGATTTTTGACAAATTTCTCCACACCGTACTGAAAGAGGGGGTTGAAGTAGGTCATGATGACCAGTGGAACCTCTGTTTGAATGGTTTTCAAGGTTTCAACCAAAGCCTGGGTAGAAGTTCCGTGAGCTAGACTACGCAAGCCTGCTTCTTCGATCACAGGTCCATCTGCAACAGGGTCCGAAAAGGGAATACCCACTTCAATGGCTGAAACACCCAAATCTTCTAAAAAGTGGATTGTTTCACAGAGACCATCCAAACCTTTCTCATGGTCTCCAGCCATAATATAGGGGACAAAAATTCCCTTTCCAGTTGCTTTAATAGCGTTCAGTTTTTCTGTTAGTGTCTTAGGCATGAGCTTCTCCCTTCTTTGCTGCGTCTGCTTCCAAACGGTCTTTGACTTGAACTACATCCTTGTCCCCGCGACCTGATAGACAGACAATCATAGACTTGTCTGGACCAAGTTCTTTGGCTAATTTCACCGCAAAGGCGATAGCGTGACTAGACTCCAAAGCTGGGATAATCCCTTCCACACGAGACAAGAGTTGGAATCCTTCCAAGGCTTCCTCATCTGTCACAGGAACATAGGTCGCACGCTTGATATCGTGGTAATGAGAATGTTCTGGACCGATACCTGGGTAGTCCAAACCTGCTGAGATAGAGAAGGCTTCTAAGATTTGTCCATGGGCATCTTGGAGAACATCCATGAGAGAACCGTGAAGAACTCCTGGGCGACCCTTGGTCAAGGTAGCTGCGTGATGCTCTGTATCTACACCAAGTCCTGCCGCTTCAGCTCCATACATAGCTACAGATTCATCTTCCACAAATGGATGGAAGAGACCGATAGCATTAGAACCACCACCAACACAGGCTACTAGGGCATCTGGCAAATCTTGCCCTGTCAAGTCACGGTACTGTTGTTTGGCTTCTCGACCGATGACACTTTGGAAGTCACGAACGATTTCTGGGAAAGGGTGGGGTCCTAAGGCAGAACCAAGGATATAGTGGGTATCGTCGATATTTGCCACCCATGAACGGAGGGCTGCATTGACCGCATCCTTGAGCACGCGCGAACCATCTGTTACTGCCTCAACCTTGGCTCCCAAAAGCTCCATACGGAAGACATTGAGGGCTTGTCGTTTGACATCTTCCTCACCCATGTAAATGGTACATTCCATGTTAAAGAGGGCTGCAGCTGTTGCAGTTGCTACACCGTGCTGACCAGCACCTGTTTCAGCGATAATTTTCTTTTTGCCCATGCGCTTAGCCAGAAGAACTTGGCCCAAGGCATTGTTAATCTTGTGGGCCCCTGTGTGATTGAGGTCTTCCCGTTTGAGATAAATCTTAGCTCCACCGATATGCTGGGTCAAGTTTTTTGCGTAGTAAAGGGGAGTTTCACGTCCTACATACTGGCGTAAGAGCTGGTTTAATTCCTCTTGGAAACTTGGGTCCGCCTGACTTTCACGATAAGCTTTTTCCAACTCCAAAACTGCTGTCATCAATGTTTCTGGGACAAAACGTCCGCCGAATTTTCCGTAAAATCCATCTTTATTTGGTTCTTGATATGCCATTCTTTGCCCTCTCTATAAATCTTCTAATCTTTTCATGATCTTTTTGTCCATCTGTCTCCACTCCACTTGATACATCGACTGCATAGGGAGTAAAGTGTCGAATTGCTTTTACTACATTGTCTTCCTTAAGCCCACCTGCGATAAAGAAAGGCTGAGCTAGTTCTGCCGTATCCAGTTGGCCCCAGTCAAAGATCTGGCCACTCCCTGCCACAGGGGCATCAAAGAGTAGATAATCTGCCCGAGAATTGGGCACATGCCCCTCTCCATCCACCTGCACAGCCTGAATGCTGGCACAAGGTGAATCCTCAAACAAATCATCTGCTACCTGACCATGAACTTGAACCAAGTCCAAGCCAACTTTTTTAATTGCTTCTAGTAGTTCTGTCCTACTTGGTGAAACAAATACGCCAACCTTTTTTACATCGGAAGGAATGAGCTTTGCGAGCTCAGCAGCCTCTTCCAAGCTCACCTGTCTTTTACTAAGCGCAAAGACAAAACCAATGTAGTCTGCCCCTGCTGATACGGCTGTCTCTACCGCTTCTTTGGTCGATAATCCACAAATCTTAACCTTTGTCAATCTGCAACTCCTTGATTCTTTGAGCCACATCCTCTGCCTGCATGAGAGCTGTTCCCACCAAAATTCCGTTAAAGGATGATGCTACTCGTTCCGCATCCTGTCCTGTGAAAATGGCAGATTCAGAAATGTAATAGTGACCTTTCTTAAAGTGCTGAGCCAAGTCTACACTGGTCTGCAAGTCGACTTCAAAGGTGGTCAAGTTACGGTTGTTAACCCCAATAATCTCAGCACCCAGTCTGTGGGCCACCTCTAGTTCAGCAAGATTGTGAGTCTCCACCAAAACTTCTAGACCAAGCTCTGTCGCATAGTCGTAAAGTTCCTTAAGGCGTTCTTCTGACAAGGCTGCCACAATGAGCAAGATGACTGTCGCACCCGCATTGCGAGCACGGATGATTTGCTTTTCATCGATGATAAAGTCCTTATTAAGCGTCGGAATGTTTACCTGACTGGAAATCTCACGCAAATAATCCAAATGCCCTTTAAAGAAAACTTCATCTGTCAAAACCGAAATCATCACTGCGCCGTTCGCTTCATAAGTCTGGGCCTGTTGTACAATATCCACATCGAGATTGATATCTCCCAAACTAGGGCTAGCCTTCTTGACCTCAGCGATTACCTGTAAACGGTCTTGATGTTGTTTTAAATAGTCAGCTAAGCGATAGGTCTGGCGCAAGGGCTGGATTTCCTCCAGCTCCATCTGCTCGACTTCACGCGCCTTCTGCTCTAAGATTCGTGCTAAAAATTCCTGACTCATTTTTGGTACTCCTGTAACAGTCTGAGTTTTTCAAGGGCCTTGCCACTAGCAATCACTTGACGAGCCAAGGCAACTCCTTCCTTGATACTAGCAACCTTACCATTAGCATAGAAACCAAGACCAGCATTTAAAACTGTCGTTTCCAAGAATGGACTTGGTTCGTTTTGAAGAACGCTAAGCAAAATCTCTGCATTTTCCTGAGCATTCCCTCCACGGATATCTTCAATAGCGTAGCGTTCCATCCCCAAATCCTCTGGAGTAAAACTGGATAAGGTAATTTCGCCATTTTCAAGAAGAGCAATCTTGGTTGTTCCGTTCAAGCCGGCTTCATCAAGACCTTCTGGTCCAGCAACCACAACGGCACGTTTTCGCCCCATATTTTTCAAAACCTGAGCGGTACTTTCTAGCAGTTCTGGACGACTAATACCAAGAAGCTGTGTTTCCAAGGCCATTGGGTGAATCAGTGGACCAGTCAAGTTCATGATTGTTGGAATTCCTAGTTCCAAACGAGCGGGCATGATGTACTTCATAGCTGGGTGCATATTTTTAGCAAAGAGAAAGACGATTCCAGTTTTATCAAAAACCTTACCTAGTTCAGCTGGTTTGAGGTCAAGATTGATACCCAATGCTTGAAGGACATCTGCAGAACCCGATTTAGAAGAAATCGAACGGTTACCGTGCTTGGCCATGTGGATGCCGCCACCAGCCAAGACAAAGGCTGCAGTTGTCGAAATGTTAAAGCTGAAAGACTTGTCCCCACCTGTACCGCAGTTATCCATAGCATCATGTATCTCAGTTGGAATGTGTTGGGCATGCCCTCTCATGACTTGTGCAATGGCTGTGCGTTCTTCCGGTGTTTCCCCCTTCATCTTAAGGGCCAAGAGAAGAGAAGCAATCTGCGCTTCGGTTACACGCCCAGTTACGATACGCTCAATGACATCCGTCATTTCCACACCTGATAAATGTTCAAATTTTGCTAATTTTTCAATAATCTCTTTCATCCTAGTTTCCTCACTTTACAACCTTCTCGATAAAATTCCGAATAGAAGACAAGCCATCTGGCGTTCCGATACTTTCTGGATGGTATTGGAAGCCATAAATCGGCAGGCTTTTGTGTTGAATTCCCATAATAGCTTGGTCATCAGTCGAACGAGCTGTAACTTCAAAGCCTTCTGGCATTTCTTCAATCAAAATACTGTGATAACGCATGACTGGACGACCATCCTCGATGCCTTGATAGAGAACAGATGGCGCTTCAAAGCTGATGTGGCTCTGTTTCCCATGCATAACTTTTGGAGCCAAGCCTAGCTTCCCACCAAAGACTTCTGCAATAGCTTGATGACCCAAACAAATACCTAGAATTGGCTTCTTGCCTGCAAAGTCACGAATCATATCTTCCATCTTTCCAGCATCAACTGGCCAACCAGGACCGGGAGAAAAAACCAGACCATCTGCTTTTTCAGCTTCTTCATACAGCTTGGGATCATCATTTCTCAAAACCTGCACCTCTGCAAAATTCCCGATGTATTGGGCCAAGTTATAGGTAAAAGAATCATAGTTGTCAATCAATAAAATCATGGTCTTAGTTCTCCAATTCTAGTCATAGATTTAGCTTTGTTAATGGTTTCTTGGTATTCGTTTTGGGCGATGGAGTCGTAGACAATCCCTGCCCCGGCCTGCACATAGGCTGTTTGATTTTTAAGAATCATAGTTCGGATGGCAATGGCCAAATCCATATCACCTGTCGCAGACAAGTAGCCGATTGCTCCTGCGTATACGCCTCGTTTTTCCGTTTCCAGTTCATAGATCCGTCTCATGGCCCGAATCTTTGGTGCTCCTGACACTGTTCCAGCTGGAAGTGTAGCTTTCAAGGCATCCATGGCAGTGAGGCCTGGAAGCAAACGTCCCTTGACCACGCTGGTCAAATGCATGACATAGCGGAAGAGCTCCACTTCCATATACTTGGTGACTTGAACACTGGCCGTTTCAGAGATGCGACCAATATCATTGCGTCCCAAATCTACTAACATCCGATGTTCTGCTGTTTCCTTCTCATCAGAAAGCAGGTCTGTCGCCAAGGCCTTATCCTCTTCATCCGTAGCTCCTCTTGGTCGCGTTCCCGCAATCGGATTAGTTGTCACAATGCCATTTTTGACAGAAACCAAACTTTCAGGACTAGCACCGATGATTTGATAATCCCCAAAATCATAGAAATAGAGGTAATTAGATGGATTGGTCACGCGGAGATTTCTGTAGAAGTCAAATGGATTTCCAGTAACTTCTGCTGAGAAACGCTGGCTGAGCACGCATTGGAACATATCACCATTACGAATCAAGTCACGAGAAGTTTCCACCATTTCCTCAAACTTCTGAGGAGCGATATGCGGTTTGAAGTTCAACGGAGATAGATCCAAATCTTCAAATTCATTTGGAGCAGGAATGCGTAATTCCTCAAGCACTTGGTTCAAGGCTTTTTCCAAATCTTCTTGACTGCGATCGCTATAAAGAGCATCCTCTATGACATGAATTTTTTCTTTCTTGTGGTCAAAGACCATATAACTCTCATAGACAAAGAAATGCATGTCTGGCGTTCCAATGGTATCCTCAGGGATTTGGCCAATTTCTTCATAAAGAGAAATCATATCGTAACCGACAAAGCCAATAGCTCCCCCACCAAAAGGGAGATCTGAATGGTGTTGGCTCTTATGAGTCACTTCATAAAGGAAATCCAAAGGATCCCGATCAATCACTTGACCATTTTGATAAAGGACTCCATTTTCAAACTGAATCTCAAAAACAGGATTATAGGCTAGGATAGAAAAACGAGCGGTTTCCTTGTCTCTCGGAATACTCTCTAGGATAACCTTGTGTTGCCCTTTTAAGCGCATATAAGCCAAGATTGGTGATAAGACATCTCCATGAATGATTCGTTCCATTGTAATTTCCCTTTCAGTTTCTTATTTTTAATTTTTGGTCTTTTTTCTATTTCCCTTAAATAGTGCGGACGGGAGGTAAAATTATCCAGTGGATGATTTTAGAAATCCATGAAATGAAAGACCTAATTTTCGAGCTCCTCGCTCATTCATTTCTAGGCTCAGGCTAAAATAGTTCCCCAAACTATTTTACTCTCAAAAATTCCGTTCTAGAGAAGCATCTTTGCTTCTCTAGAATACCACTATAGCGGGAAATAGCGGGTCAATGCTCACTTCGTTAGCAAATATTTTATAGAAATCTATCTAGTGATGAAGCATAATTTAAAACTGATAGCCATATCTACGATAAATATATAAAAATCCCCACGCAAAATAACTTGCGTGAGGACGAAATTCGCGGTGCCACCTCAATTATAGGATTTCTCCTATCTCTCATTCCTGTCTCAGAACTTTCCTATAACAGGCTGTGCGATAAAGGGCACTCCCTTGAGAATTATGTTTTCTTCTCTCGTTTCAGATGGACCCAACCTTACAGCTTTCTCTGCTTGATTCCAGCAACCACAAGCTCTCTGTGAGAGAAAAGACTGTAATTTTTCCATCTTTTATTTTTTAGCTTCTAGGTAGTCTGCAATCGCAGCTACGTCCTTGTCTCCACGACCAGAGACATTGATGATGATAATATCATCCTTACTTAGTTTCGGTGCACGTTTAACCGCTTCTGCGATGGCGTGCGAACTTTCAATCGCTGGGATAATCCCTTCAGTCTTGCTTAGAAGGAGCAAGGCTTGAACAGCTTCTTCATCTGTCGCTGCTACGTATTCTACGCGGCCTGAATCTTTGAAGTAGGCGTGTTCTGGGCCGACCCCTGGATAGTCCAAACCAGCTGAGATAGAGTAAACTGGCGCCAGCTCTCCGTCTTCCTTAAAGACTGCATAGGTCTTCATACCATCGACAATTCCGACACTACCTTTTGTCATAGTGGCTGCATGCTTGTCTGTGTCAAGTCCATGACCGGCAGCTTCGACCCCAACCAATTTGACTTCTTCATCAGCCACATACTGTGAAAAAGCACCGATAGCATTGGAACCACCACCTACACAGGCAATGACGTAGTCTGGTAAACGGCCTTCTTTTTCCAAGATTTGACGGCGAGATTCTTCACTAATCACTTTTTGGAACTCATGAACAATAGTTGGATAAGGGTGAGGCCCCACAGCAGATCCCAAAACGTAGAAGGCTTCAAGGTCATTCATCCATGCTCCAAAGGCTGCATCGACCGCATCCTTGAGGGTACGAGTGCCTGTTTCAACTGCGTGAACAGTTGCTCCCATCATCTCCATACGGAAAACATTGAGACGTTGACGCTCCACATCCTCTGCCCCCATATAGACATCACAGGCCATACCAAACTTGGCTGCAGCTGCTGCTGTCGCAACACCGTGCTGACCAGCTCCTGTTTCCGCAATCACTCGCTTTTTGCCCATACGTTTGGCAAGAAGAATTTGACCTAAAACGTTGTTGAGCTTGTGAGAACCAAGGTGGTTAAGGTCTTCGCGCTTGAGATAAATCTTAGCCCCACCTAAGTGATCTGTCAAACTTTCCGCAAAATAAAGCGGTGTTTCACGACCAGAATAATCCTTCAAGTAATGGCGAAATTCTGCCAAAAATTCTGGATCATCCTTGTACTTGTCAAAAGTCACTTCTAACTCATCCAACAAAGCCTGAATTGGCTCCGGTACAAAACTACCACCAAATTGTCCAAAATAACCTTTAGTTGTCATAAAATTTTTCCTCTTTCCATATTAATTCGGCTTTTTGTTTGCTTTTAGTAGTAGGCAAGGAGCTGCAGATAGAACTCAAGTTCATCAAAGCGACTTAACGCCCTAATAAAAGATAAACAAAATGACCGAAAGAAAAAGCCCACACACAGAATCCACTTCCGTGTGAGGGCGTTGGTAACGCGGTGCCACCTCAATTATAAAGGGACTATTCCCCTTTACATCTCTGCCTTGTCTAACAACAAGTTGCACTGTAAGGTGTGCGCACCGAATTTTCATTGTTTCAAATTCATTTTTAAAATCAGCCCACTTTCACTACTTCCAACCACCTGTTCACAATCACCACAGGCTCCCTGAAGATCAAACATAGTTACTTTTCTGATTTGTTGAGAATATTATATGCTATTGTCCGCTTTTTGTCAAGATTTTTTATTATTTTTTTCCAGAACCGAGGATTTCTTCAGAAATTCTCACCAAAGTCTGAACGATGTAATCAACTTCTTCATCGCTTAATTTTGTATGAAGAGGAAGCGTAATTTCATTTTCAAAGAAGGCATAAGCTCTTGGATAATCTGCCATATCAAAACCAAGATTCTTATAGGCTGTCAAGAGAGGAAGCGGTTTATAGTGTACATTACTTGCAATTCCTGCTTTGGCCAATTCTTGGATGATGAGGTTGCGTTCTTTTAAACTTGCTCCTTCTACATGGGTGATGTAGAGGTGGCGTGAAGATTCGACACTATCAGTCTTGTGTGCCAATGGACGGATGCGAGAACCTGCAAAACCACGATCATAGCGGTCCACGATGTCCTTACGACGTTGTAGCAAAGCTGGGTAACGATCCAATTGTACCAAACCAATCGAAGCCATGATATCCGTCATGTTGCACTTGTAGGCTGGTGTTACGATATCGTATTCCCATGAACCCAGTTGCATCTTGGCAAGGGCATCCTTTGTTTGACCATGAAGGGAAAGGATTTGGAATTCCTTGTACATCTCTTCGTCGTCAATAGCTGGATTGGCCTTCCAAGTCGCACTTCCTCCCTCAGCAGTTGTAAAATTCTTAACGGCATGGAATGAGAAGGAAGTAAAGTCAGCGATAGAACCAGCTGGTTGCCCTTTATAAGTAGATCCCAAAGCATGAGCACTATCAGAAACAATCACGATACGGTTAAAGGCTTTTTGCCACTTGCTAGCAGCTGTAAAGAGATCCCGTTTTTTCTCCACGACTTGGAACAAACGGTCATAGTCGCACACAATCCCTGCAAGCTCAACCGGAATAATCACCTTGGTCTTTTCAGTAATAGCTTGCTCAAGCAAGTCATAGTCCATTTCAAAAGTATCTGCTTGGATATCCACCATGACAGGTGTCGCTCCTACGTGTGTGATGACACTGCAAGAAGCTGTATAAGTCATAGCTGGAACGATGACCTCATCACCAGGTCCCACTTCCAAAACACGCAAAATCAACTCAAGAGCGGCAGTCGCAGAGTTAAGGCAGACAGTCTTAGGTGTCTGTGTGTATTGGGACAAGCGACGCTCCAGTTCTTTTGTCTTCGGACCTGTTGTGATCCAACCAGAACGAAGGGTATCCGCTACTTCAGCAATTTCAGCTTCGGTAATATCGGGTGGTGAAAATGGAATATTGTAATTTGGCATTGATTTGCTCCTTTTATCTGTACTCATTTTCTCATGACTACATTATTTTAGCACTTCAAACACGGTTTGAAACATGATTTTGATGTCTCCAAGGAAACTAAACTCTCGGAGATAGGCGAGGTTATAGCGCATCTTTTCAGGAAGGACATGCTCTACATAGGCTTGGTCAACTGACAGACCTTTCTCCGTCATTTGACTGATGATAGTATCCTCATCCTTGTAGTTGATGCTGGCTGGAGAGGTGATTCCTGCTGGCAAGAGCAAGGTCGCCATCATTTCAGGGCTATACTGCTCGGTGTAACGTGGCACTTCAGGTCGTGTACCGACAAAGGACATCTCGCCTTTAAGTACATTGACCAGCTGAGGTAGTTCGTCCAAACGCACACGGCGAATGAAATTTCCCACTTTGGTAATACGGCTATCGTTAGCAGAAGTCACCAGACTTCCTTTTTTATCTGCATCCGTTACCATAGTACGGAACTTCCAAATCTTGAACGGCCGGTTGTACTGGGTCACGCGCTCTTGCTTGTAAATGACAGGTCCCTTGCTATCCAACTTGATCCAAATGCTCAAGATAAGAAAGACGGGAGAAGTCAAAAGTAGCAAAAACAGGGCTAAAACCCAATCCAGGCAACGCTTGAAAATCAACGAACCCTTCCTTTTAGAGACAAGCTGGTAGTAAGACTCAACCTCGCTTGATTGCATTTCCACGGGCAAGTCTTCCCATTTCAGCATGCTGTTTCTCCTTTGTTTTTATTATACTATTTGTCAACATTTTTCATTATACCACAAAATGGAAAAGGCGGTGCAAGAAATCTGTGATTTGAAGAATTTCCTTCTGATGTTCAATGAAAATCAAAGTACTGCTTTGAGGTTGCAGACTAAGCAGACATGGTTTGAAGAGATTTCCAAAGAGTATTAGGACATAGCTCCAGCCTGCAAGCTATACATCTTGTGATAGGTTCCTCCCAAGGCCAAGAGTTCCTCATGGGTTCCACTCTCGATGATACGCCCCTTGTCCAAGACGTAGATGCAGTTGGCGTCTTGGATGGTCGAAAGGCGATGAGCAATAGCAATGGTCGTCCGACCCTGTCTCATCTTAGCTAGGGAATCTTGAACCAAACTCTCTGTTTCAGAGTCAATATTGGCTGTCGCTTCATCCAAAATCAGGATTTTAGGCTGACTGGCGACTGTTCTAGCAAAGGCAAGAAGCTGGCGCTGGCCAGTAGAAAAGCTCGAACCACGCTCGGAAACGGGGGTATCATAACCCTGCGGAAGGTCCTGAATAAAGGAATCTGCATCCACAAAGGCAGCCGCAGCCTGGACCTCTTCATCACTAATGTCTTGGTACATGGCGATATTGGACTTGATAGTCCCGTGATAGAGGAAGGGATCCTGTAAGACCAAACCGATATTCTTTCTCAACTCTTCCTGACTGTAGTTCCTGATATCCACACCATCCAAGAGAACGCGGCCTGACTGAAATTCATAAAAGCGCATGAGGACATTGATAATGGAAGATTTCCCCGAACCTGTATGCCCTACAAAGGCAATGGTTTCACCCTTCTTAACTGAAAAGGAAATATCATCTAGAATCTGGTGTTTTCCATCATATGAGAAACACACGTGCTCAAACCGAATATTACCTTCTGTAATCTTTGCTTGGCTATCCTTTTGAAGGGGTTCATAGGTCCTCTCGTCAATCAAGGCAAAGACACGTCCAGCTGAGACCATAGAAGTTTGAAGGGTTGAAAAGTTTTGCGTCACCTCAATCAAGGGGTCAAAGAGCCGATTGATGTACTGGATAAAAGCATACATGGTTCCTGCTGTTATTCCCAGATAAAGCCCGCGGTAACCAAAGTAGGCCATCAAGACTGCATATCCTAGGAGTTTCAGCAAACTCATGGCAGGTCTCAAAAAGAGGGCATCCAAGGCCACAGAACGGTTGGCATAGACCAAGTGTTCTTGGTTGATTTCATCAAATTCTGCTTGCAGGCGATTCTCTTGGTTGAAGGCCTGGATAATCCTGATTCCCTCGATATTCTCTGCCAGCTTACTATTGATATCTGACAAGAGACTTCTGGTTTTTTCGATGATTTTCACTGACTTTTTCCGATAGAGATTGACTAAAAGGAAAATCAAGGGTAGAAAGAGCAAAACTAAAGCTGTCAAACGAAAATCCAGCACCAACATGGTATACAGAGTTGTCAGAAAGATGAAAACTGCTGAAATAAAGCTGGATAAAATTCCCGAAAACATATCACTGATGGTCTCAGTATCATTGGTCAAACGAGAGACGATGGAACCTGCTGGCGTCTTGTCAAAATAAGACATGCCCAGTTTCTCCATATTGGCAAAGGCATCGTGACGAATATCTCTGACAATACTGTAGGACACCCGCGCAAAGAGAAGATTGCCGACATACTGGACCAGAGTTTGCAGGATATAGAGGCCATAGTAGGCCAATAAAACTGTAATAGCAAGATGGTTTAGGTTGCTGAGGTACTGGTCGATAAAGTGGGAAGCCACAAGGGGAATGACACTTTTAATGATTGTAGTCACGAGGAGAAAACTGAGTGCCAAAAAGGTCAGGAGGCCATAGGGCTTGAGATAAGACATCAAGCGCTTCAATACAGCCAATTGTTCTTTCTTATTCTGCATCTTCTTCTCCTTTCATTTCCAACTGCTGAGACTGGTAGGTTTGGGCATACCAGCCATTCAGGACTAGCAAGTCATCGTGCTTGCCCCGTTCGATAATTTGACCATTTTGCAGAACCAAAATCAGATCTGCATGGACAACTGCACTGAGTCGATGTGCTGTAATAATAGTTGTCTTGTCCTTGCGCGTCTCCTTGAGATTGTCGATAATCGCATACTCTATCTTGGCATCCACGGCTGACAAGGAATCATCTAGAATCAAGATATCAGGGTCTAAAATCATAGCCCTACTCATAGCCAGACGTTGCTTTTGACCACCTGAGAGACTGACTCCCTTTTCACCGATCAGCGTATCAAATCCCTGAGGCATGTCCACAATATCTTTATAAACTTGAGCTAGTTTAGTCGCTTCCTCGACCGCTGAAAGGGGCAAATTAGGATTGCCGAAGCGGATATTGTCTAAGATAGAGGTCGCAAAGAGAAACTGATCTTGAGGGACATAGCCCATGAGACCACGAAGGTCTGTCAGACGATAATCACGAATATCGTGATCGTTTAGATAAATAGCTCCCTTATCCACATCGTATTCACGCAAGAGGAGCTTAATCAAGGACGTTTTCCCAGAGCCTGTCTGTCCGACCAAGCCTAGGGTTTGTCCTTTTTCTAAACTAAAGTGAATATCCGTCAGTGTCTCCTCATTTTCAAAGGCAAAGCTGTCAATAGCGTACTCCAAACGTCCATTTTCAATACCGTCCAGAGGAAACTCAGGGTCTTTTACAGGTGATTCCTGAGATAAAAGTTCCTCAATCCGTTGGTAAGAAACCTTGCCTCGCTGAGTGATATTAAAGAGGAAACCAATGGCCATAAGAGGCCAGACCAGCATATCCAAGTAGCTGATAAAGGTGACCAGATTCCCAACCGTAATCTGTCCCTCCTGAACCATCAAGGAACCGACCAAAAGGGTTAAAACATAGGATGAACCAACAAACAAGAGAACCATAGGGTCAAAGAGACTATCGTATTTCATGGTTTGGAGGTTCTTTTGGAAGGTCAATTCATTTACTGCCTGAAAGGACTTCAACTCGTCCGCCTGATAACCGAAAGATTTGGTCACTTTGATACCCGATACAGACTCCTGCACCTTGTTATTGAGTTCGGAAAATGCCGCCTGTGACTCGCCAAAGGCCTTGTGGGTCTTTCTCCCTAGACGACTGGTCGCATAGGCCATGAAAGGCAAGGGAAGAATGGCAACCAGAGTCATCTGCCAAGAAATGCTAAAAAGCATGGTCAGCAAAGTCACCAGCGCCGTGATGGAAGCATCCACTGCTGACATGACTCCTCCACCTGCGAGACGAGTTAGGGCATTGATATCATTGGTGGCGTGTGCCATCAGGTCTCCCGTTCGATAGGTCTGATAAAAGGCTGGCGACATTTTTGTGAAATGCTCAAACAATCGAGAGCGCATAATCTGCCCCAGACGGTAGGAAGTTCCAAGGATATACATGCGCCAAACATATCGCAGATAGTACATCCCAAAGGCTGCCAGCAGCAGATAAAATAGATTAAGAAGGAGGTCCTGATGGGTTAATTGCCCCGATGTAATGGCATCAATCACCCGCCCCATAACCATGGGAGGAATGAGATTGAGGACGGAAACCAAGACCAAGGCCATAATCCCGACTAGATAACGGCGTTTTTCTAACCTGAAAAACCACCAAAGTTTTTGAATAATGGACATAAAATCCCTTTCTGATTGCAAATGGAAACCTGAGGCCAAGACTCAATGAAAATCAAAGAGCAAACTAGGAAACTAGCCGCAAGCTGCTCAAAGCACTGCTTTGAGGTTGTAGATAGAACTGACGAAGTCAGTAACCTACATACGGCAAGGCGACGTTGACGCAGTTTGAATTTGATTTTTGAAGAGTACAAGACCCCAGGTTTTTCTTATTCATAAGTTACGACTGAGACGGCACCCTTGTCATACTCAGCGATAAAGATATTGGCCACATTGTCATGCCCTTGTTTGCTGAGATTATCAAGCAACCACTCTTCGCTACGGTCAATATATTCCAAAACATCGACTTGGATCACACCGTCAGTCACAACTGGATACTTAGGATTTTCATCTCCCATTTGGACCACGATGAGTTGGCCATTTTGCTCATGCACAGCTCGTTTGACCTGTTTCATCTGGAAAATTCCTTGGCTACGAAGTTTGAGAGCAACTTCTGCTGCAGACAAACCAACTGAACGACAGGCTTCTGGGTCAATCTGCCCATTTTTGATAAGGAGAGTTGGTTTTCCATCAATCAAGCGTTTGACAAAACGAACATTGTTATTGAGCCACTTGAGGGTCAAGACCAAAATCGTCCACATCATCAAAATCACTGCGTACTGCAGAATGCTGATTGAACTATTGTAAATCACCCCACCGATGATACCACCAAGAACATAGTTCTGAATTTGGTCTGTAGCAGAGTTAGGTGCTAGATTCCCCTTTCCTGTCACATTAATAACAAAAACAAGAGAGAAAAGACCCAAGGCCAGTTTGATTAAAATTTCCATATAATTGAGTGTCATTTGTTTACCTCCACCAATTCAATAGCGTCTGTTTGATGCAATTCTAATTTCTCTAAAAGATACTTGTCTGGTTGGCTCCCGTTCATGGCACGATAGAAATTTGAACCTACCTTGATAAGTGCTCCATCAGTGGCTGCAGAAGTATTGACATAAACTTCTGATTTATCCACTCCCAAGTCTTTGGAAACAACCTCTATGAAATGAAGGGAAGTTTGAAATTGGTTGTTAGAGGCTTGATTGGTCTGGTATTTTGAGATTGTTACCAAAAGCATGGCTACCAAGGTCAAGGCCAAAATCATGACCAATTCCCGAAACTTAGTCCCCTTTTTATCTCGATAGGCTTTAAAAGCAAAAAATCCTGTGATAGCTAGGAGCACAATCCCAAAGCCAATCATGATGCCATTTTGCTGACCAATTTGGCTGAGGACATAGTCATATGAGTAAAATTTCATTTATTTTCACTCCCTTTCATAAAATCATTCTTAATTATAAACGAAAGAGGGTGATTTTTCAAACCATACGTTGGGGAAATGCGCCTTTTTTTGGTATAATATAGTCTATAATCTGAATGAAAAAGGTAACTTTATGAAACTCATCTCATGGAATATTGATTCCCTCAATGCAGCCCTAACGAGCGACTCAGCTCGTGCAAAATTGTCCCAAGAAGTCCTACAAACCTTGGTAGCCGAAAATGCTGATATTATCGCTATTCAGGAAACCAAGCTTTCTGCAAAAGGGCCTACAAAAAAACACTTGGAAATTTTAGAAGAACTCTTCCCAGGTTATGAAAACACTTGGCGTTCTTCCCAAGAACCTGCTCGCAAAGGCTACGCTGGAACCATGTTCCTTTATAAAAAAGGACTCACGCCAACGATTAGCTTCCCAGAAATCGGTGCTCCTTCTACCATGGACTTGGAAGGTCGCATCATCACCTTGGAATTTGATACATTTTTCGTGACCCAAGTATACACACCAAACGCTGGCGACGGTCTCAAACGCTTGGAAGAACGCCAAGTCTGGGATGTCAAATACGCTGAGTATTTGGCTCAACTAGACAAAGAAAAACCAGTCCTTGCGACTGGTGACTACAACGTAGCTCACAAGGAAATTGACCTTGCAAATCCTGCCAGCAACCGCCGTTCACCTGGTTTTACAGACGAGGAACGTGCTGGATTTACCAACCTCTTGGCAACTGGATTTACTGACACCTTCCGCCATCTTCACGGTGATGTCCCAGAACGTTACACTTGGTGGGCGCAACGCAGCAAGACTTCTAAAATCAACAATACAGGCTGGAGAATCGACTACTGGCTCACTAGCAACCGCATGGCTGACAAGGTGACCAAGTCTGACATGATTGACTCGGGTGCGCGTCAAGACCATACGCCGATTGTATTGGAAATTGAGCTCTAAGGAGAAAGCTAATGGACTATCAAGCTGTCATTCCCGAATTTGTAGTATCTGACCTCGAAAAGTCACGCCACTTCTACTGCGACTTGCTGGGATTTTCTGTCGAATACGAGCGTCCAGAGGAGAAATTTCTCTTCCTCTCGCTTGAAGACTGCCAACTTATGCTAGAAGAAGGCAGCACAGAAGAATTAGCCCAACTAACCTATCCTTTCGGGCGCGGTGTCAATATTTCCTTTGGCATTGAAGATGTCCCTCAGCTCCACCAAAAACTGCTGGAAGCTGACTATCCTATTTATCGTCCTTTGACCAAAAGAAAATTTCGTGTTGGGGATCACTATATCTATCCTCACGAATTTGCCGTTTTGGATCCAGATGGCTATTTTTTAAGATTTAGCGAATAGAATAATAGAACCCTACAATACTGTATCTCGTTGTAGGTTTCTTTTTTTGTTCGTTTTTTTCATTAAAATACTAATAAAATATTTGATTTCTAAAGCTATTTAGTGTAAAATAATGACATTAACGCTATTGCGTTTGATAATAGTACCATTTTACTTGTTTATGTCGTGAATTGGCACGACGTTTCTACAAGGTGCCGGAACACCTAACAATGAGTAAGTCTGTTGAGGGTATGTTTTTAGACATACCTATTTTGAGGGCTTGCTTATCTGTTAAGTAGGTCCTTTTTTCTAGCCCTTTTTGAGATGATAAAGGCGATAGAAAAACACAAAAGAGTTTAGACTTTAGGAGGTCTTATGAAATTATTAGAAGAGC
Source organism: Streptococcus oralis (assembly GCF_003944215.1). Taxonomy (GTDB): domain Bacteria; phylum Bacillota; class Bacilli; order Lactobacillales; family Streptococcaceae; genus Streptococcus; species Streptococcus oralis_BI. The sequence goes on from NZ_RJVZ01000010.1 coordinate 68,679, forward strand.
GCATCCTTGAGGATGGGCAGATCTTGGGTGACAACATCCTCAAGGTAGATTCCTTTTTAACCCACCAAGTTGACTATCGTTTGATGCGGGAGATTGGTAAGGTTTTTGCGGAAAAATTCGCATCTGCTGGCATTACCAAGGTTGTAACGATTGAAGCTTCAGGGATCGCCCCAGCTGTTTTTACAGCTGAAGCCTTAGATGTTCCCATGATTTTCGCAAAGAAAGCTAAAAACATCACTATGAACGAAGGCATCTTAACTGCTGAGGTTTACTCCTTTACCAAGCAGGTGACGAGCACGGTTTCCATCGCTGGAAAATTCCTCTCACCTGAGGACAAGGTCTTGATTATCGATGATTTCCTAGCCAATGGACAAGCTGCCAAAGGCTTGATCCAAATTATTGAACAGGCCGGAGCAAAAGTCGAAGCCATTGGTATCGTAATCGAAAAATCCTTTCAGGATGGTCGTGATTTGCTCGAGAAAGCTGGCTATCCAGTTCTATCACTCGCTCGTTTGGAACGTTTTGAAAACGGTCAGGTCGTATTTAAGGAGGCAGATCTCTAATGCAAAAACAAGAAAAACACTCGCAAGCAGCCGTTCTTGGCTTGCAGCACTTACTAGCCATGTACTCAGGTTCTATCCTAGTTCCCATCATGATTGCGACAGCTCTTGGCTATTCAGCTGAGCAGTTGACCTACCTGATTTCTACAGATATATTCATGTGTGGGGTGGCCACCTTCCTCCAACTCCAACTCAACAAATACTTTGGTGTTGGGCTACCAGTCGTTCTTGGAGTTGCCTTCCAATCCGTCGCTCCTTTAATTATGATTGGGCAAAGCCACGGTAGCGGTGCTATGTTTGGTGCCCTTATCGTTTCAGGGATTTATGTAGTTCTGATTTCAGGCATTTTCTCAAAAGTTGCCAATCTTTTCCCATCTATCGTAACGGGCTCTGTCATTACCACGATTGGATTGACCTTGATTCCTGTTGCTATTGGAAATATGGGAAATAATGTTCCAGAGCCAACTGGTCAAAGCCTCTTGCTTGCAGCCATCACTGTTCTGATCATCCTCTTGATTAACATCTTTACCAAAGGATTTATCAAGTCTATCTCCATTTTGATTGGTCTGGTTGTCGGAACCGCTATTGCTGCTACTATGGGCTTGGTTGATTTCTCCCCTGTTGCGGCAGCACCACTAGTCCATGTCCCAACTCCCCTCTACTTTGGGATGCCAACCTTTGAAATCTCCTCTATTGTCATGATGTGTATCATTGCAACGGTTTCTATGGTTGAGTCCACTGGTGTTTACCTAGCCTTGTCTGATATTACCAATGACCCAATCGACAGCACGCGCCTTCGCAACGGTTATCGCGCAGAAGGTCTGGCCGTACTTCTCGGAGGAATCTTTAACACCTTCCCTTACACAGGATTTTCACAAAACGTTGGGTTGGTTAAATTGTCAGGTATCAAGACACGTCTGCCAATCTACTACGCAGCTGGTTTCTTAGTTCTCCTTGGACTCCTTCCTAAGTTTGGAGCCCTCGCCCAAATCATTCCGAGCCCTGTCCTTGGAGGGGCCATGCTGGTGATGTTTGGTTTTGTTTCCCTTCAAGGGATGCAAATCCTCGCCCGCGTTGACTTTGCTAACAATGAACACAACTTCCTTATCGCAGCTGTATCAATCGCTGCAGGTGTCGGACTCAATAACAGTAATCTCTTTGTCAGCATGCCGACAGCCTTCCAAATGTTCTTCTCAAACGGAATCGTCGTAGCCAGCCTACTGGCCATTGTACTCAATGCCGTATTAAATCGGAAAAAGAAATAAGAAAAAGAGGTGTGAGCCTCCAGATTGAAGAAAAGTTCATTTTGGACGATTTTTTCAATCTTTTTCTTTCGGTCCAAAATGAGACTACCCTTAAAAAAGTTGGAATAATAGCCCTTCTGAGAAAATATACGTTAAATCAGAAATTAAATTATTTCCAAAATAATTGTAAGAGTATCCACTTTCTAATAGGTCGCTCAAAAAGTTTTAAAAATCATAAAAACGCATAATATCAGGCATTCAAAAACCTTAATATTATGCGTTTTATCAGGGAAAAATTTGCTAGATTTTCTCCTCAAATTGAGTCATTACCCAGACTCTTCTATTATCTTCTTTTTCTCTTTTTTTCAGACATGAGCGTAATGTCTCTCAAGCTAAAGTAGGCTAGAGCCAGCATGGCGATTGTGACAAAGAATTCTGTCGGTAATTGGAAGATTTGCAAGATGGACAACATCAGCAAAATCAAGAGTGCAACAACTAAAAAGACCAAGATAACGATGTTGACTGTTCCTTTGATACTTTGGGGTGTCGCAAATACATAGAGTAGTAATAAGAGTATCCCTATGATTAAATAGACCATCTTTATCTCTTTCTAGCTCTTATTCAGCTGATTTTTTCTTTTTGTTGGCCTTCTCACGCTCTGCCTTGTTGAGGATTTGCTTACGCAAACGGATAGACTCAGGCGTTACTTCCATGTACTCATCGTCGTTCAAGAACTCAAGTGACTCTTCAAGGGTCAAGATACGAGGTGTCTTAATAACAGCAGTTTGGTCCTTGGTAGCTGAACGAACGTTGGTCATTTGTTTGGCCTTGGTGATATTAACTGTCAAGTCATTCTCACGAGAGTTTTCACCGATGATCATTCCTTCATAAACTTCAGTACCTGGGTTGACAAAGATCGTACCACGTTCTTCAATCGACATGATTGAGTATGTTGTAGCCTTACCAGCATCGATGGAAACAAGGGCTCCACGGTGACGACCACCGATTTCACCTGGAATCAATGGCAAGTATTGGTCAAAGGTATGGTTCATGATACCGTAACCACGAGTCATGGACAAGAACTCAGTTGAGTATCCAATCAAACCACGCGCTGGCACAAGGAAGACCAAACGAGTTTGACCATTACCAGTTGAAATCATATCCAACATTTCACCCTTACGTTCAGAAAGGCTTTGGATAACAGATCCTTGGTATTCTTCTGGAGTGTCGATTTGCACGCGCTCAAACGGCTCACATTTGACACCGTCGATTTCTTTTACAATAACCTCTGGACGAGATACTTGAAGTTCATAACCCTCACGACGCATGGTTTCGATCAAGATTGACAAGTGCAATTCTCCACGTCCTGAAACAGTCCATTTATCTGGTGAGTCTGTAGGCTCGACACGAAGAGAAACGTCTGTTTGCAATTCTGCCTGCAAGCGTTCTTCCACCTTACGAGAAGTTACCCATTTCCCTTCACGACCTGCAAATGGTGAGTTGTTTACCAAGAAAGTCATTTGAAGTGTTGGTTCATCGATGTGAAGGATTGGAAGTGGTTCAATGGCATCTGTCGGAGTAATGGTTTCACCAACAAAGATATCTTCCATACCTGAAACGGCAATCAAGTCACCAGCTTTGGCTTCTTGAATTTCACGACGTTCCAAACCAAAGAAACCGAAGAGTTTTGTGACACGGAAGTTCTTGGTTGTACCATCAAGTTTAGAGAGGGTAACTTGGTCCCCAACTTTCACACTACCGCGGAAGACACGACCGATACCGATACGACCAACGAAGTCATTATAGTCCAAAAGAGACACTTGGAACTGCAAAGGCTCATCTGAGTTGTCTACTGGAGCTGGGATATGGTCGATGATGGTATCGAAGATTGGTGCCATTGTTTTTTCTTGATCAGCAGGATCATCTGACAATGAAGAAGTTCCGTTGATAGCAGAAGCATACACCACTGGGAAATCAAGCTGGTCATCATCAGCACCAAGCTCGATGAAGAGTTCCAAGACTTCGTCCACTACTTCTGCTGGGCGAGCTGATGGTTTATCGATTTTGTTGACAACCACGATTGGGACAAGGTCTTGTTCCAAGGCTTTTTTCAATACGAAACGAGTTTGTGGCATGGTTCCTTCGTAGGCATCCACAACCAAAACAACACCGTCAACCATTTTCATGATACGCTCAACTTCTCCACCGAAGTCCGCGTGCCCAGGTGTGTCCATGATATTAATACGAGTTCCATTGTAGGCAACGGCTGTATTTTTAGCAAGGATGGTAATTCCACGCTCTTTTTCGATATCGTTTGAGTCCATTGCACGCTCTGCCAACTCAGTACGAGCATCAAGAGTTTCAGATTGTTTCAATAATTCGTCAACAAGGGTTGTTTTACCGTGGTCAACGTGGGCAATAATGGCTACGTTACGGATATCTTCTCTTAATTTTGTCATGATTTCCTCTATAATATTTAAAATTTATTTTCTAACTGAACAATTATACCACAGTCTCATTCAAAAATCACAGTTCAGCTAAGTGTAAATGTTTTCACTCTGCTTTTCTAGTCAAGGCAACTCTTTTCAAAGTCAGAGACTTATGATAAGATAGGCTGGTATGCGTTTAGATAGATTATTAGCCCAAGAAAAGGTCAGTCGCAAGGCTATGAAACAGGCTCTATTAAAAAAAGAAATCCTAGTGGACAATTTTCCAGCCAGCTCCCTCGCTCAAAATGTCGATACAGGATTGCAAAAACTAGTCTTTCAAGGACGGCAAATCCAAGGATATGAGCACAACTACCTCATGCTTCATAAACCAAATGGAATCGTTACAGCTAACAAGGATAAGAAACTTCCAACCGTCATGGACCTCCTTCCACCTGACATCCAGTCTGACCAGCTCTATGCTGTCGGCAGATTAGACCGCGATACGACGGGACTGCTCCTTTTGACAGACAATGGACCTTTAGGATTCCAACTCCTTCATCCCCAGTACCATGTCGATAAATCCTATCAAGTGGTGGTAAACGGACCGCTCACGCCAGACCATATCCTGCAGTTTAAGGAAGAAATCGTCTTTTTAGATGGAACACTCTGCAAACCTGCCAAACTAGAAATTCTATCCGCAGGCCCAACAGAGAGTCGGGCCTCCATCACTATCTCTGAGGGCAAGTTTCATCAAGTCAAGAAGATGTTTCTCTCAGTTGGTGTCAAGGTGACTGCCCTAAAACGAGTCCAATTCGGTGATTTTACATTAGACCCAGAACTAACAGAAGGGCAATACCGTCTCTTGAATCCAGAGGAATTAGAGATCATTAAAAACTATTTAGAGAAAAGTGGATAAAAGAAAAAAGCTTTATGTTTAAAGCTTTTTTGTTTTTTTGCTTATCTAAAAATTAGTGCGATGGCTACAATCCAGTTAAGTACAGAAACCACAATACCTACGATATTGAGAATTCTTTCTGTTTTATAGTCTAGTCCAGATTCTCTTTGATATACATTAGCCAAGACCAATCCTATGATACCCAAAACCAGACCTACTATTGGAGATAGCAAACCAAGAACGATAGATAGGATACCTAAGACAAGTGAGGATTTTTTCTTTTGTTGTGAATTCATATTATAAAATCTCCTTAAATTTAATATAAATGATGATACCTTAAAATGCTAGCTTCATCTATCATTCGACAGTTTTTAACAGAATGTTAGCTAGTCTTCACTTTCCCTTTCCAAGAATCCAATCCATAAGAAAGAATATAAATCTCAGAGAAACCTTGCTTTTTCAGATAGAGTGCAGCATTAGTCACTCGTTGGGCACGTTGGTTTTCGTAGAGAAGGACAGGTCTATCCTTACGAAGGGCTGCAAGGCTTGACTTCAACTGATTTGAAGGAATATTGCGCGCACCAAGGATATGTTTTCTGTGAAATTCTGCTGGTTCACGGACATCAATCAACTGCCCTTTTCGAATCAAGGCTTCAAATTCTGTATTGTCCACAATCTTAGCTGCACGACGAATACGAAGGTAGTTATAACCCATCCATGCCGCCATCGCCAATACGATTCCCCACAAAACCCAAATTGTCATAAGTTCTTATCTCCATTTTTCTCTATGTAGTCTAATTCTATCTTGTGCTCTCTACGAAGAACAGCTTCTGCCTCTAGATAGTCTAGCTTGTCCATCAGACCTGCATCATATATCCGAGAGAGTTCGAGCTTCATCAGTTCAATATCATACAATCGCTTCCCCATGTAAACAATAATGCCAAACTGTTTGAGAAATTGTTGCACATCATAGAATGTTTTCATAGCTTCCATTTTAGCAGATTCTAGACTTTTTTTCAATACTGGACTAGCTCTTTCCCCCTATTTTCTTCGTCTTCATTGCCCATTCTTCTGCAAGTATGGTACAATAAAAACATGAGAATTCAACAACTACACTATATTATCAAAATCGTCGAAACTGGCTCTATGAATGAGGCAGCCAAGCAACTTTTTATTACCCAACCAAGTCTCTCTAATGCCGTTCGAGACTTGGAAAATGAAATGGGTATTGAAATCTTTATTCGCAATCCCAAGGGTATTACCTTGACCCGCGATGGGATGGAATTCCTCTCCTATGCCCGTCAAGTTGTAGAGCAAACCCAGCTTCTGGAGGAACGCTATAAAAATCCTGTCGCCCACCGCGAACTCTTTAGCGTGTCGTCTCAACACTATGCCTTTGTGGTCAATGCCTTTGTATCGCTACTTAAGAAAAGTGATATGGAAAAATACGAACTTTTCCTTCGTGAAACTCGAACTTGGGAGATTATCGACGATGTCAAGAACTTCCGTAGTGAAGTCGGTGTCCTCTTCCTAAACAGCTACAATCGCGATGTTTTAACGAAAATGCTAGATGACAATCACCTGCTAGCGCACCACCTCTTCACAGCCCAACCCCATATCTTTGTTAGCAAGACCAACCCTCTGGCAAAGAAAGATAAGGTTAAACTAGAAGATTTGGAGAACTTCCCTTACCTCAGCTATGACCAGGGGACGCACAACTCCTTCTACTTTTCAGAAGAGATTCTTTCACAGGAGCATCACAAGAAATCCATCGTAGTCAGTGACCGCGCAACCCTCTTTAATCTTTTGATTGGTTTGGATGGTTACACCATTGCAACAGGGATTTTAAACAGCAACCTCAACGGAGACAATATCGTTTCCATTCCACTGGACATAGACGATCCCATTGAACTAGTCTATATCCAACATGAAAAAACCAGCCTATCCAAAATGGGCGAACGCTTTATCGAGTATCTACTTGAAGAAGTTCAGTTTGATAGTTGATAAACCATCAGACATATTTTATAATATTTCTTAGAAAATAATGATTGGAGAATATCGTTGAAAAAGTTCATATTGGCAAGTGCTGTTGTCCTTTCAATGGCAGGATTTGTCCAAGCACCTATCTACGCAGAAGAAAACAATGCCAATCCTCCTGCTACCACCGAACAAAGCAACTCTAAGGAAGATAAGAAAGATCTTTCAATTAAAAATGAAGAGGAGACTGCAACACTTCCAAAAGACAAGGTAAAAGAAGAAGCCCCTAAAAAAGAAGGATGGCAGGAAGAAAACAAACACTGGCGTTTCTATGAAAACAATCAGCCTGTCCTCAAATGGAAAAAAATTCAAGTGGAAAAAAATTCAAGATAAGTGGTACTATTTTGACCAAGAGGGAAATCGACTCAGTGATACCATCTTTGATGGCTATGTTCTCAATAAAGACGGGGTCATGGTAGAAAATGGCTGGGTAGCTCTTGAGGGTAAATGGTACTACGTCAGTGAGGCTGGAAAAATCATCCAACAAAAATGGAAAAAAATCGGAGGAGTTTGGTACTACTTTGACAAAGATGGTGTCATGCTTAGTCAAACAATCGTTGATGGTTATCTCCTTACCAAAAGCGGGGCTATGGCTGAGAATGGCTGGGTGAAGATTGACCAAAATTGGTATTATGTCACACCATCTGGCAGAATCTCGCAAGACAAATGGGAGAAAGTCAACGGTTCATGGTATTATTTTGACAAAAATGGCGTGATGCTCAGCAAAACGACCGTTGGTGCTTACCTGCTCGGCAGTAGCGGGGCTATGGCGGAAAACTCCTGGGTGAGAATCAATGACAATTGGTATTACGCTAATGAATATGGGAAATACAGCCAAGACAAATGGGAGAAAATCAAGGGAACTTGGTATGCTTTTGAACAAAATGGAGTCATGCTTTCCAATAAATGGAAAGGAAGCTACTACCTCAAATCTAGTGGAGCCATGGCTGAAAAAGAGTGGATCTTTGACAAGGCCTACAACAGTTGGTTCTATCTAAAAGCGAACGGAACCTATGCGGCTCGTGAATGGATTGGAGCCTACTATCTCAAGTCTGGTGGCTATATGGCCAAGAATGAGTGGATTTACGACGATTATTACAAGGCTCGTTACTATTTGGACGATAGTGGCCATTATGTATCAGGAACCTACAAGATAGACGGCAAGGAACACTTGTTCCAAAAATACGGTCAATGGATTTCTGAAGTTTCAACCGAAGGTGGATTTGTAAAAGGTCAATACAGTAAAACTATCTTCCTAGATCCTGGGCATGGTGGTCGAGATTCCGGTGCCTTTTACTACAATGTAGCTGAAAAAGATCTCAACATGCAAATCTATCGCAAACTGCGTAAGAAATTAGAAGAATTAGGTTATACTGTCCTCACATCACGTGACAGTGATATCGATGTTGATTTTAAGACTGAGCGTTCAAGAATGGTAAATAAAACCAACTCTGATATCTTTATCAGTATTCACTTCAATGCTACTGGAAACATTCACTCGAAAGCGAGCGGTATTCAAACCTACTCCTATAGCGATGAACCTGATTATCCAAGTAAGATCAATAAATACTGGCACAACCATCCTGATCGTATGAGTGAAAGCAAACGCCTCGCTGCTGCTATCCACTCCTCTCTCCTAGCCGAAACTGGTGCCAAGGATGCTGGCTTATTGGAAAGTAGCTTTGCCGTTCTACGCGAGACTGCCAAACCAGCCGTCCTCCTAGAACTCGCTTATATGGATAATTTCACTGAGAATCAACGTATTCGTGAGGATCGATACCAAGATAGACTAGTCGCAGGTATTGTGAAAGGCATCCAAAAATATTACGCTGGTAAATAAAAACAAAGTCTCGAGGTTTCTCGAGACTTTTCTACTTGCCTTCTTTTTTATCTTTATCAGGAAAGAGGTAGCCAAGTCCTACACAAGCTAGCACTCCTGCACCAATCACCAAACTACTTGAAATTGGCAAAAGGTCCAAAATAGCATTTGCAATGATAAAGGCGATGATCAAGCACATCAAGCTAGCCTTGTAGTCTTTTTTCAAAAAGTTTTCTAGCGTGAAATAGAGGAACAATCCTACCGGAATGAGTGACCAGAGATTGACATCCAAACTTGGCCATCCAATATAACCGAAATACAATACAACCGCTGCCGCTACTAAAAATACGATTCCCAATAATTTTTTCATTTTTTTGTCTCCATTTTCTTTTTTAGGAATTTGAGTTGTCTGATACTGACCCCTCACGTCCCTTACAAAAATCATTATAGCAGAGGGTTTCCCCCAGAACAAGGCCTTTTGCCTATCTGGTCTATATCTCAGTTTAAGTGGTTGAATATTTCTGGCAAAAGAAAAGAAGCCCTAATGGACTTCTTCATTCTGCCGATTGCAGGGATCGAACCTGTGACCTACGCGTTACGAGTGCGTTGCTCTACCAACTGAGCTAAATCGGCAATTACTCTTTTAGTATAGCACTCTGAGAATAGATGTCAAGAAATTTTCATCTCCATTAGAAAAAGCCTGTCCTGAGACGAGGCTTTGAGTTTCTTCCTTTTACGAACCCGCACTTTCGTAGGCATCTAAGCCCTTGTCCCATAGTTTCAAAGAAATGACAAAAAAGACAAGGGAAATTAGAATCAAACCACCAATGTTAAAGAGCCCATCCTTGTCCTGCAAGAAATAGCTGGCAGGATAGTAGGCCGTAAAAGCGAAAGGTACGATAAAGCTAATCAACCAACGAAGAAGCGAATTGTAAATGGAAATTGGATACTTGGCAAAGTCATTAAACATATAAAAAATGTAAATCATGGCTCCTGACTGCTTGGTCCAAAAAGCAATACTGGCTGTCGCGATTTTCAAGGAAGTATAAATCAAGGTCGCAAAGGGTATACAAACTAGGAAAAGCAGAAATTTAGGAAGAGTCCAAGCAATGCTTGATACTGTTGTCGCTAGTAAAATTCCACCAACCAAAAGTTCGCCCAAGGCATCAATCTGAAAGGTCTCAACTAGGATGTGAAAGAGAGGATTGATAGGACGCGTCAGATACTTGTCAAATTCTCCTTTTCGCACCAAGCGTTGCCCCAGTGCCCAGAGATTGTCAAAAAAGAGGTGATCCAGACCCTTTGGAATCAAGGAAAAGCCATAAATAAAGGCTATCTCTTGGAAGGACCAGCCTTCTAGCGAAGGGATGTGTTGAAAGATGACATTGAGAAACAAGAGATTCAAGCCTTGGGTCAGAAAGACTCCCAGCACACCAACCACAAAATCAACCTTGTATTCCATGATTTGTTTGATGTATTGTCTGATAAAAATCAGATGCATGCGTTGATATTTTTTCATACTAACCTCCCTGAATGGTGATAAATGACTGGACTCGTTTCCAAATCAACTGAGACAAGCCCACCATCACTAAGAGCCAGAAAAACTGCAAAGCGAGCGCCTGATGAATCTGACTGGCATCGTATTTTCCAACGATAATCATAACTGGAGTGTAAATCAAGGATGAAAAAGGCAAGAATGAGAGAATATCTGAAACCACCTTGGGAAAGAAAGCCAAGGGAATCAGACTTCCAGACATAAAGGCAACTATTGAAGTCTTGAGTAGATTGGAACCCCATAGATTTTTAAACACAAAGGCTGAAAATCCAAAGCAGATATTAAAGAAAAAGTTGATCAGGTAGGCTAGGGTTAAGCTAAAGAGATAAAGGATGGTTAATCCCAGTACTTCTACAACACCTTGCCCAGATAAGATTTTCATCAAGACAATAACACTCAAAAATGGAAGTCCAACAGAGATAAAAATCAACCACTTAGACCCAAGCTCAGTAAAGAGATAAGAGGCCGCAAAATGCACCGGTCTCAACAAGCGCATGATAATGGAACCATCCTTGACCTCCTCACCAATCATAAAGGACGAATCCGACCTGGTCAAAAGATTGGTCACAAAACTCATGATGATGTAGAGGGTGATATCTGCCATACTGAATCCCTGAATCAAAGACTCTTGCGAGGAATCAAAGACCGCCTTCCAGAGATAGAAGGCCACAAAAGCTCCCATAACATCACCAATCCGATAGAGAATAAAGTTAACTCGATAGGTGATCAACTCCTGAATCCCTGCATTGATAAAGGGTTTATAACGTCTCCACAATTTGACCATCTTAGAGCTCCTTTCGATAGAAGCGACGGATAATATCCTCAATATCCGTATCCACCATCTTCAAATCACGGACTTCAAAATCAGACAAGGTTTGCTTGATAATATCAGCTGATTGGTAGCGGGAACTATCAAATTCAATATTGAGGCTGTTTCCTTGTCTATCAATGGTCATATCCGAAAAACCTTCATAGTGAGAAAGGAGATGACTTTGACCTGGTAGCAGTTCAAAGGAAAGAGTCTTCATCTTGCCAAAGGTTTCCTTGAGCTGGCTAACCGTCCCATCAAAAATCTCCTGCCCCTTGTCAATCATAAAAATCCGATCACAGAGTTGCTCAATATCACTCAGGTCGTGAGTGGTCAAGAGGATGGTTGTTTCTTCCTCTTGATTGATCTGAGTAATGGCCCGACGAATGTTATCCTTGACCGAAACGTCCAAACCAATGGTCGGCTCATCTAAAAAGAGAACCTTGGGATTGTGAAGCAAGGAGGCCGCAATGTCCGCCCGCATCCGTTGACCCAGTGAAAGAGTTCGCACGGGATCCTTGATAAAATCCTTCAAATCCAAGACTTCATTCAAAAAGTCCATGCGCTTATGGAAAAGCGAGTCTGGCACATCGTAAATCTCTTTCAAGACCGTGTAGGTCTCTTGCAGAGCCAGATCCCACCATAGCTGGGTACGTTGTCCAAAAACTACTCCAATATCCTTGACGTAGTCTTGGCGATTGTCCTGGGGAATTTTACCGTTAATCCGACAAAAACCAGATGTCGGTTTTAAAATCCCTGTCAGCATTTTGATGGTTGTCGACTTCCCAGCCCCATTGGCCCCAATAAAGCCTAAAATCTGCCCCTTTGGAACCTCAAAGGTTAAATCCTTAACCGCTTCAAAGGTCTGCTTTTCAGGATGAATAAAGGAGCGCAAAGCTCCCTTCAAACCTGGTTCCTTCACTGTCTTCACAAAATTTTTCTGAAGATGTTGCACTTCTATCATTGCCATATCTATCTCCCTATCGTAAGGAATAGTAACATAGTATTTTTAACTACAAATATTCTAAATCCTTACTTTCTACACCTTCTCAATATTATTACAGAAGGCTTTATACCAACCTATTATAGTCCAATAAAAACTAGAATGCAAGCGTTTGCCTATAGATTATGAAATTAGAGATTTCTCTCTTAAAAAAATACTTTTAATCAAAAATTCTGGTTTCATAGTTTCCTTAAAACACCAAAAAAACCTGCCCATTGGGCAGGCTATATATAAAGTAAAATATTTCTAATTTAGTATGTTAAAACCCATAAAAATCTAAAAATCTAAAAACCTAAAAACCTAAACGTTCTTGATCCCAATTGCCATACTCATCATATCCAAATCCATCAGGATCCATTGCATCAATCCCACATTGTTCTAGAAAACGAAAACAGTCTTTGCAATAGTAAACTCCATCAATATGATCACTACCATCCCAATTAAGCTCTCTCTTAGTGAACTCTCCACCACATTCTTCACATGTATATAATTTTAACATATAATTACCTCTCTTTGTCCTTTTTAAATTATATTTCAATCAAATATAGAGTGTGAAACTACAAGTTATTCTCTTTACGGAATTCCTCTTTTTCTAGTTCTGTTCCTCCTCTTACAAAAGTATTTTCGCCTAGATGATATAAATGTACACAAGGAGATTTTCTTTCATCAGGATAAAAATGATTAATAGCTTGTTCTTCTTGTAGCAGTTCAGAAAAGGTTGAATCATCTAGTGATCTGTCTTGCTCTGTATCTTCCAATTCATTAATCCGTCTTTGATTAAGGCTATTCTTGTTAGTTATCAAACTTAAAATAATTAATATAAATTCAGGATTGTTTACAACAAAATTTAGACATTCCCTCCCACCTTTTGACATACTTTTGCCAACAGATTTTGATACTTTCATGGTAATGTTTAATGCACTATTTGCTTGATCTTTGATTCTTCGCGTATTAATTTTCATTTCTTTCCCACTTTTTTATTTCAATTTTATCTGATTTTTATTGAATTACCT
>NZ_RJVZ01000011.1:0-80626 GCF_003944215.1 Streptococcus oralis
ATCCAATACAACATAAACCCTGAGCTAATACTCATTGCCGAAGTTAACAAACCAAAATATACTAATTCATATCTTGTCCATTCTTTAATTTTTTTAGTGAATTCTTTGAAGTGGAAGGTACCTAATATCATTAAAATAGATATACAGAACAGTTCAACTTGAACCCACAGCTCTTCAAATTTAATCAGAATTAATAAAGAATTGGATATAGGTTCGACAACAAGTAAAAAGTATATAAAGCTATTAATAATGTCAAATCTTATCTCATACTTAGACCTCTCCCAGTCGTACTTCCAAAGCAAACGAACATAATCGGCTAACTCTTCTACCTGTTCAGTATTAGATATATCAATTTTTTTAATCAACCTCCATATATGACCGTCATGCAAATAAAAAGAGTCTTTGTCTTCAGCAGTTAAATTCTTTCCATATGGATTAATTCGTGATTTTAAGCGTTGAATAGCTTCTGAACGTTTACCTACTTTACCCAAGTCATCTAAAATAGCTTGGATATCTTTTCTCCACTCTGAACGCTCTTTAGTTATAAAATCAAGTTTATTCTTTTTGCTACTATTTATGAATGTTAAAAATGCACTTAGGACAGCTCCTATACCAGCTCCACTGAGAAGACTAATAATCTGATCTGTATTCACTTTTTTTCACCTCTCTTTGAATTACTAATATTATCTCCCAACTGTTCGAAATTATCGAACAGTTCAACTAACAGTTATTACCGTCCTCCCACTCACTCTTCAGCAAGCCATATACCAGACTATCACAGCGATTGCCTTGAGCGTCTTTGCGGTCTCGGATGCGAGCTTCGAGAGTGAAACCAAGCTTCTCTGCGACTCGTTGACTTTGAAAGTTATATCCAAAGCAAGACAATTCAATTTTATGTAGATTCAATTCTTTAAAAGCTAGGTCAATCAAGGCACGCGCCGCTTCTGGTACATAACCACGTCCCCAATAGTCTGGGTGCAAGGTATAGCCAATCTCCAGTACATCGTCTTCGTGCCGATGGTTGAAATCAACAGATCCGATGACTTTATCGGTTCCTTTAACGACAATTCCATAGCCTGCTGGGAGATTGTTCTTTTCATTACGCTCGGGCAGAATATACTCCAGATAATAAATCTCATCTTCCAAGGTCTTGACGGGTGGAAAGCCTGCTGGATAGGCAACTTCTGGCAGACTAGCATAGGCATGGATATCTTCGGCATCCGCCACTGTGCGGACTCGTAAGACGAGACGCTCCGTTTCTAATCGTTCTGGTAATTGTGCTTGCTCCATCTTCAGCCCTCACTTTCCATAAAAAAAATCGCCCCTGCCATCTACATGACAGGGACGAATGTGTTTATCCGCGGTACCACCCAATTTCGGGCAAGGCCCGCAACTCTTGTCTTTGAAGGATATACAAAGACACTTTTATTTCATTTTTTATCCATCAGCAACCAGTTTTGACACATTTGTGGACTTCTCAGCTCCGCCACTTTCTGTAAAATGTGGGATTCAAAACACCTCTGATGGCTTTATTGTAGCAAGTTTTTCACGGAAATGCAAGGAACAAGAAAAATTACTTGAACTTGATGCCGTTTTCTTTCAATTTCTTAATGGTAGCTGGGCCGATTCCCTTCAAGGCAAGGAGTTCTTTTTCAGTCCAGTTTTTAAAGTCAGAAGCTGACTTGATGCCTTCATCATAGAAAGTCTTAGCGCGATCTACTGAGAGGCCACCCAAAGTAGCTGCGAAATCTTCTACAGAATTGGCTACTTTTTGAGCTTGTTCCTTGGTCGCTTCTACTGCTTGTTCCACTTTTTTAGAGACAACTTTTCCTGCTTGGCTGGCAGATTTTTCTGCATGTTTCACGACTTTCTTAGTCTCTTCGACAACCTTGGTCACTGTAGTTGAAAAGGCACCTGAACGACGAAGGCTATTTCGCAATTGTTTTTTACGTTGGAGTTTCTTTGACATGATAAAATCCTTTCAATAAAAAATCCCTGCTCTGACAAGGATTTAATAAAGATATTTTATCAAGATTTTGGCAAAAAATCAAGAAAGTATCTGAATTTTAATAGTTTCTCTCACCAAACAAGCCTTCTGGTAAATCATGGAATCCCTTGCCTGCCTTGAAATTTTCAAACTTACCAAGCAAAAACTGATAAGCATCCAAGCGACTCTCGTAGCGAATCATGGCATCTTTGGCACGTTCGTCTTGGTCTTCTTCGTAGACTTTTTGACTTTCCTTGTGCGCCATGTCATTGATCATGATCTGGGTATTAACCCAGGCTTCAAATTCCTTCATAAATTCTTGTTCGTAACTCATTGCTTCTCCTTATTCTAATCCACGGAAGTAGTCCGTATCAATCTCTCGGTAGGGCTGGATATCCTGAACGTACTCTAGCACGCCTTGAAATTCTCCGTTCTCATCGTGTACCGCAGCATATGTGATGTGGACAAACTTACCTCGGGACTCAGACTTGAACCACATTTCATACTTGTCCTTGACCCCTTCACGAAGACCTTGCATAACAGCTTTCACCTTGTCTAGGTACTTGGGCGGATGACAAAGCTCGACATTGCGCCCGACTTGGGACGGCGTCCGTTTGAAAATCATCTCATCAGCTGGCGTATTGTCATTGTAATACTGGAAAATATCGTCTTTATTGACAAAGGTAATCTCCATGGGGAGGTGATTGAGGATGAGGTTGGCCTGCTCGACGGAGAGATAGCCATTGCCAAAAGCCTGTTGACTATGACGGTCCAGCACCGCTTCCTTTTCCTTAGGGGTAAAGATAATGGTAAACTGACCTTCAGGCGTATCAATAACTTGCTGAACTTGACCTTCAGCCGTGTCTAGTTGTACTGGCTCCTCTGCGCTCTTTTCCTCAACAAAACGCTGTCGTTCTGGAATCCATTTCTCAGACGGACGGATGATGGCATAGCCGTAGGCATCGCTCTCCTCCGCAATCTGAATCCAATCATCCTGGGTGAAAGACTCGAGGAGAATCATGAGAAGGATGGACTCTTCCTTGAAAATCATACTTTCAAACTCTGTCGCAAAAGCTTCGAAAGTTTCCTTTACAGTGGAAATCGCTACTTCTGGTAGTGACTTGGCTGTCGCTAGAGCTGTCTGAAAGAGTTCTCTAATCTGATCATCCACTCCCCACATGATCTTAGGAGGTGAATCGTGACCATAGCGCTCCATGATGGGAAAAAAAAGCTCTTCCTTGCGCTGATAGTGGATATCAAATTGCCCCAAAAGCCCCATTTGACGAACCAAACCCTTGCGCATCTCCGCCAGCATTTCCTCGTCTTCCATAGACTCATAGGTATCTAACAATCTCCGAATGCGAATCAAGGCCGCACGGAGGGCCAGATTTTCATCCTTGAAGACGCGAACGGGGTGGCCAGGATGCTCGGTATCCTCTACTTCCACACCCTTAACAGCGTTTTTAAAAAGATTAGCATGGACATCACAGAGCTCCATGACATCTTCAAAGGTGACACCTGAGTCTGAGTTCATCAGCTCGTGCTCCATGAGAGAAATCTCAATTGCCGAGACACCTGTAAAGGTCGCATCAAAACGCTCCTGAACTGACTCAGGAGAGGCGCCATTATGCAATTCTAACAAAATATCCCGTAGGATATGAATCCGTTCATCTGCCATTAGTCTAATCCAATCACTTCATAGCCGTTCGCTTCCAGCGTGCGGACAATCTTGTCCATAGGAGTTCCTTCAAGCTTAGAACCCTGTTTGAGCGATACTTTGCGACCAACTGTGTTGCGCATCAAGGGATTAGCAAGTGGTTTAAAACCGAGCTCTACTAGGATTTCCAAGACTTCCGGATGCTTGTCCACCACTTCCGCAACGGGAATTGACACATCGATAATATTGTCCATGACGACCTCCATGTATGTTCTAAAATGATTTTGCTGCTTATATTATACCATATGGGAAGAGATTAAAAAACTAGCAGTGGAGTTCCTGCCAGTTTCTTTCATTTGCCTTTAAGTAACCTCTTTGGAGATGAAATCTCTGCACTAAAAGTGATTTAAGTTTCGTACGAATTTCTATTTCTTTGTAATGAAGTTTATTAATATGATGAAAACGAAATAGCCCTTAACTATATGCCTGCATAGTTTTATAATATCCTAAATATCCAATCAATAATTTTGAAAACAGCTTTATAAAAAATTATTTGAAAGAAAAATTTTAGAATTTCCCAAAATAGCCTAATAAGACCTAAAATTGGTTTTATAAAAAGTAAAACAAAAATACTCAAAAAGATTTTCATTCTTTGTCCTCTGGTTTTGCGAGCCACTGGGCTACATCCATCAGCTTGTCAGCAAGCAGTACTTTCCCAAAACCTACTAAAGCATTGTCATCTTTTTTCATGTTTTTCAGAACTTTGACGCTTTGCATCACAAAAAAGTAATTCCCGTAAGTCTTGGCTAGAATTTTAATGAATCCCATATTACTCACCTTCGATGATTTCTGCTTCTTTTCGAATAGTTTCTATGTCTTCTTGATATTGTTCTTCGTTATAGTTGACTAGCTTGGACAATTCCTGTTGCAAGCTTTCACCCATCGGCTTCATGGTCGCAAATGTTAAGCCACCTGAAATAATACCACCTAGGATGGGAATAAATTTCCCCATTCCTTTGGCTAATCCTCCTTTTGTCAGATTGACTCCAAAAATTTTCAAAACTTTTTTCAAAATCGGATACCAAAGCGTCTTTGTCAAGGCTTTCTGGGGAACGGTTTTCATCACTTGCTTAGCAACGGCTACACCTCCCGCTCGAAGCAATGCAGCTGTACCATTTACTCCCAGCATCACACCGAGATACAGTAGGAGTGTGTTTTTAGCTTCTTCGCTCAACTCATTGCGTGATGCCCAGAGATCATCAAATCCGTAAATATACCCTAGTTCCTGAGCTAGTTTTAATGAGAAAGCGTAAAACTGGGCTACATCTGTTGGAATAGTAATTGCCATGGCAAGGCCTCCAGGTAGCCCTGCCAATACCGAAGTGCCGCTGGCCAGCAATACATTGTCCTTAATACAGGCCTTTGCCACTCGGTCCAAACTTTCCTGAGGTAACAAAGAAGTCGGCCCTTGTTCTAATAAGGTTGCAATATCCTTGCGATCTAATTCCTTAGAAAACTTTTCCACCAAAAATTTCTCTCGATCAACTTTGACTACAGGAAGTTTCACCACTTGTTGCAATACTTGCATAGCTATATCTTGTTTAGCCATTTGTATCTCCATTTTTCATTCATATTATGCTTTATCATATCATACTATTTGAAATTTACAAATTTTTTAAACTGCGTTTTACAAGTGCAACATATCGGTGATTAGCAAATAGACTAGTCCGGCAACAAAAAAGAGGGGTCATCCCCTCTTTCTTAATTCTTATCCAGATTGCGTAGCATCTCGTCAATCTTGTTTCCATATTCGATGGATTCGTCTTTGACAAAGGTCAAATCTGGAATTTTGTACAATTTTAAATTGCGACCAAGTTCACGTTTGATGGTGCCAGTTGCTTTTTCAAGCCCGATTTGAGCTTTTTGGTTATCCGAAGCAAGGTTACTCAAAATGGTGTAGTAAACCTTGGCAACAGACAAGTCACCTAGCATCTGAACATCAGTGATGGTCACACCTTGGACACGAGGATCACGGACTTTCTTTTGCAAAATCTCATTGACTTCACGCTTGATTTCCATGCCCACACGATCCGTACGGAAATGATTTGCCATGATATTCCTTTCTCTACTTTGAACCAAAAGCTAGGCCAGCAGACCTAGCTATTTTTATTAGATAGAGGAACTAGAGCCATTTGAATCTAGGAAACAAGCCTTAGATAGAACTAGGGGTTCATCAAGGCGCTGTTGACGACGAGTCAAATCGGCTATCGTTTCTCTATTATCTCTTGATTTCTTCCATGACATACGCCTCAATCACATCATCAGTCTTGATATCATTGTAGCCATCAATCATCAATCCACCTTCACGACCGTTTGTAACTTCTTTCACATCGTCTTTGTAGTGTTTCAAGCTTGCGAGTTCGCCGTCATAGATAACGACACCGTCACGGATGACACGGACTTTAGAATCACGGGTAACCTTACCACTCATAACCATAAATCCACCAATGGTTCCCACTTTAGATACCTTGAAGGTTTCACGGATAACTGCTTCACCGATAACTTTTTCTTCAAATTCTGGATCAAGCATACCTTTCATAGCTTCTTCCATCTCTTCGATAACCTTGTAGATAATGCTGTGGAGACGGATTTCTACATCGTCAGCTTCTGCTTGTTGGCGCGCTTGTGGTGTAGGTCGTACGTTGAAACCAACGATAAAGGCATTTGAAGCTTCCGCAAGTGTCACGTCAGATTCGTTGATAGCACCAACTGCCGAGTGAACGATAGTAACTTTCACACCTTCTACGTCAATCTTTTGAAGTGAGGCAGAAAGGGCTTCAACCGAACCTTGGACGTCGGCCTTGATGATAACATTAACTGATTTGAGTTCACCAGCTTTGAGCGTATCAAAGAGGTTTTCAAGGCTAACACGTTGGGTAGCTTGACGTTGTTTCATGAGCGCGCGTTTGGCACGTTCTTCACCTGCTGCACGCGCAGATTTTTCATCTTCGTAAACAGCAAAGTGGTCACCTGCCATTGGCGCTTCATTCAAACCTGTGATAGAAACTGGTGTTGATGGGCCTGCAACCTTGACACGACGACCAAGGTCATTGGTCATGGCACGGACACGACCGAAGGTATTTCCGACAACAATTGGGTCTTGAACATTCAAAGTACCTTGTTGAACAAGAAGGGTTGCAACCGCACCTTTTCCTTTATCCAAGCGAGCTTCGATAACCGTACCGATAGCACGCACTGTTGGGTCTGCCTTGAGTTCTTGGATTTCAGCCACAAGAAGGACTGTTTCCAAGAGTTCATCGATGTTTTGGTTGAATTTAGCTGAGATTTCGACAAATTCAGAATCTCCACCCCAAGCTGTTGACATAACCCCATGCTCTGCCAATTCACCGATAACGCGTTCTGGGTTGGCACCTGGTTTATCAATCTTGTTAATGGCTACGATGATTGGAACATTCGCCGCTTTTGAGTGGTTGATGGCTTCGATAGTCTGAGGCATAACACCGTCGTCTGCCGCTACGACCAAGATGGTGATATCGGTAACAGATGCACCACGCGCACGCATAGATGTAAAGGCCGCGTGTCCTGGTGTATCAAGGAAGGTAATCTTCTTGCCGTTTTCAACGATTTGGTAGGCACCGATATGCTGAGTGATACCACCCGCTTCACCTGTCGCAACACGAGAGTTACGAAGGGTATCCAAGAGGGTTGTTTTACCATGGTCAACGTGTCCCATGATGGTCACAACTGGTGGACGCTCAACCAATTCATCTTCATTGAGATAACCATCTTCGACGAAGAAACGCTCGATGTCCGCATTGTCCACTTCAACCTTTTGTTTGGCTTCGATACCATAATCTACCAATAGGAGTTCAATGGTGTCACCATCCAAAGATTGGTTTTGTGTGGCCATAACACCCATCATAAAGAGTTTCTTAACGATTTCAGCTGGTTCACGTTTGATACGTTTTGCGATTTCCGCAACAGTCATACCATCCGTATATTCAAATTCGCTTGGCAATTCATGGAACTTACGTTCTGTAACAGGTTTTGGAGTCTGGTTACGGTTGTTTTGCTTGTTCCCTTTTTTATTTTTCTTATTGTTATTCCAGTTACTATTTCTTTGATTTCTCACTTGATTCTGACTACTTCGATTCTTTTGTTGTTTTCTAGGACCATCTTCTTCGTGATCATAATCGCCACGTTCTTTGTCTGGTCGAGCTTGTTTTTTACGACGTGTATCCACTGGCGCTTCTTTCGCTACAGGAGCTACTGTTACGGCTGGCTGAGTTTGTTCAGCTAACTTAGCAGCTTCCTCAAAGATTTCCTCAGGTTCCTTGCGTTTATTAGCTTGAGCCAAGGCTTCTTTGGCAGCTTGCGATTGTTTGAAGCGCTCCTCGCTTGAGCGTGCGTACTCTGCATTTTGCTCTGCTTTTAGGGCTGCCGCACGGGCTTTAAAGTCAACACGTGGTCCAGCTTGTTTTGGCTGGAAGTCTTGTTGCTGACGGCGATCATTGCCACGATTTCCTTGACCTTGTGGTTTTTTCCCTTGGTCGTTAAATCGGCGATTATCGCGGTTTCCTTGACCAGGTTTGCCACCATTACGCCCGTCGTTTTTCTGACGGTTGCCATTTTGTTGTTGGTCACGGTTATTGCCCTTGTTTTGTTTGCGTCGCTCTGCCTGCTCTTTGGCACGTGCCTCACGCTCCGCCTTGAAATTACGACTTTGCGGTTTAGCTGCTACTTTTTCTGTTTTAGGAGCGACTGGCTCAGCAGGTTTTGCCTCTTCCTTGGCTACAGCTGGTTTAGTTGAAACAGGCTTTTCTGCTTTCTTTTCTACACTAACTTTTGGTACTGCAGGTTTTACTTCTGCCTTAGGAGCGGATGCAGATTTAAAACTAGCTGCGATTTGCTCAGCAGCAGCGGTTTCCACGCTCGATGAGTGGCTTTTTACATCCAAGCCCAACTCTTTTGCACGCGCTACAACTTCTTTACTTTCTTTTCCAAGTTCTTTTGCGATTTCGTACAATCTTTTCTTAGACAAATCATGTCCTCCTCTTCTATTCCATAAGAGACCTCATTTTCTTTGTAAATCCAGCATCTGTCACAGCCAAAACCTTTCTCGATTTTCCGACTGCTATGCTTAATTCCAGTGTTGAAAACACGGTTATAACTTCTACTTGATAATAGTCACTTTTATCTTGAATCTTCTTGGTTAGATTGGGGCCAGCATCATGGGCTAGAAAGACTAGCTTGGCTTTCTGGTCTTGGATAGCCTTGACCACCAATTCCTCACCCGATATAATCCTGCCTGCTCGCTGAGCAAGACCCAAGAGATTGCTTATCTTTTGCTTATTCAAGTCCTAACTCTCTTCTTTTTACTTTGTGATCCACATAGGCGATCAACTCGTCATAAAAGCTTTCTTCCACTTCCATGTTAAAGCTACGGTTAAAGACTTTCTTCTTTTTTGCCTCTAGGGCTTCTGCATTGTCTAGCTTGATATAAGCGCCACGGCCATTGGCCTTGCCTGTCGGATCGATAAAGATCTCTCCTTCTTTGTTCTTGACAATGCGCAGCAAATCACGCTTGTCAATCACTTCGTTAGATACAACAGACTTGCGCAAAGGGATTTTTCTTGTTTTCATCTTTCCCTCCTCTAGCAGCTTTTATTCTTCGGTCAATTCATCCGCAGCTGCGTAATCCACTTGACCTGCTTCTTCCATAGCTTCAAACTCACTGGCAGACTTGATATCGATACGGTAACCCGTCAAGTGAGCTGCCAAGCGAACGTTTTGTCCACGACGACCGATAGCAAGAGAAAGCTTGTTATCAGGTACAACGACCAAGGCACGTTTGCTATCATTTTCATCAAAGATAACTTGGTCAACCTCTGCAGGTGCGATGGCATTGTAGATAAACTCAGCTGGATCCGCTACCCATTCAATAACGTCGATGTTTTCTTCAACAGGAATCATACGGTCGCTCTTGGCATCATAACGAGCTGGGTGAAATTTGCTGGTGATCTTCTTGATATTGGCACCACCACGACCAACGATTGTACCGATAGCGTCCACGTTTGGATTGTGGCTACGAACAGCAACCTTGGTACGGTCACCTGCTTCACGAGCTACACTCATGATTTCAACAGTTCCGTCATAAACTTCTGGAATTTCTTGCTCCATCAAACGCTTAATCATCTCTGGATGGCTACGGCTAACAAATACATTGACACCACGAGGATTGTCTTCAACCTTGTAAACGTAGACTTCGATACGGTCATGAGAAGCAAAAACTTCTCCTGGGATTTGGTCTTGTTTTGACAATTGGGCTTCAATACTGCCAAGATTGACATAGATGAAACGGTTGTCAAAGCGTTCTACTGTACCAGACATGATTTCTTGTTCATGTTCCTTGTAAGTATTGTAAGTGATGGCACGTGTTTGCTTGCGCATTTTTTCCATGATGGTTTGTTTAGCAGACTGGGCTGCTACACGACCAAACTCAGCTGGTGCTTCTTCAAACTTGATCTTGTCTCCAAGTTCATAGGCTGAATTGATGGCAAGAGCATCTTTCAAGCTGATTTCCAAACGGCTATCAAACACTTCATCAACAACTTCACGGACAGTATAAACTGTAAAGTCACCTGTTTTTTCATTGAAGTCAATGGCTACGCTATCAGATTGACCATAGCGTCTGCGATAAGCGGAACGAAGCGACTCTACTACTGCGTCGATGATGTCGTCTTTTTTGATTCCCTTGTCTTCTTCCAAAATGCGGAAGGCCTCTAGCATTTCTTTACTCATGTTTTCTTCACTTTTGAATCCTCAAAAGCTATCCTTTCTTTTCTATAGTTTTACTGCTAAACGTGCTTTTGATACTAAACTGTATGGAATTTGGACAGTTTTCTTACGTGTCTTGTCCATATACTCCATAATCAACTCGTCCTCTTCAAAGGATACCAAAGTTCCTTCAAAGACTTTTTGTTTATCAATGGCTTGGTAGAGCCCGACATGGATGTATCTCCCAACAGCTCCAGCGACAGCATCCTTGGTTTTCAAAGGACGTTCCAAGCCTGGACTGGTGATTTCTAGAAAATATTGTTCTGGGAAGGGATCAGGCTTGATAGTGTCTAGGACAGGACTGATGATTTCTGTCAGGTCTGCCGTGTCGTTCAAGGTAATTCCTTCGGGTTTATCTACAAAAATACTGAGAATCATATCACTGCCAATCTTTCCATACTCGATATCCACGAGCTCGAAAGGCGCTTGGATGACAGGTCCTACAACTTCTCTGACTAATTCTACGATTGTTGCGATTGCGTCCACCTCCTCATAAGCAAGAGGCGAAGATATTTCCCCGCCTCTCTTTCTCATATTCTTACTATCAGTATAGCACGTTTGTCAATTTATGTAAAGTATAAGCACTCAAACAGCTGGTTTTCAAGCTATTTCTTAAAATTCTGCCTCAACTCGGTAGATCACTTGACCTTTGCTGGAGAATTTTTGCTCATATTCCGTCATGACATTGCCTTCAAAATCACTGGCATGCAGGTCCAACCAAACTCCGTTCAGTTTCATCCCATACTGAGAAAAACTCACCAAGCTGTACTCAAACAAGCCACGATTGTCTGTCTTGAAATGGATTTCCCCATTCTCAGGCAAAATGCGCTTGAAGGTATCCAAGAAACTCTTGTAGGTCAAACGACGTTTTTCATGGCGTTTTTTAGGCCAAGGATCAGAAAAGTTTAGGTAGAGACGATCAATCTCACCGTCTTCAAAGTAGTCCGTCAAATCAGAACCATCTACCCACAACAACTTGATATTAGGAACTCCAACTTCTAATACCTTATCCAAGGCATAACTCAATACAGACTTTTGAATGTCAATCCCGATGTAGTTGATGTCAGGGTTTTGCTTGGCCATTCCAGATACAAAGGCCCCTTTCCCACTCCCTACTTCAACATGAATCGGATGATCATTTCCAAACAAGTCTCGCCATTTCCCTTTAGCTTCCAAGGGATTGAGGATAACATACTGGGGATTGGCCTCTAGTAACTCTGTCGCCCCTTTACGATTTCTAACTCTCATCTTTTCTTTCCATACTTGTCACGGAAGACACGCAAGGCATAAATCTCCCGGTTTACATTATCTAAATCTTGATTTACAAAGTATTTGGTAATCTGGCTCAAGTAAGAATACTGACCATACCAATACAATTTATCTAACACTGTCTGATTGTACTTATAGCCGTAGTCTCTCAACCATTGACGCCACTGATGATCTGGAATATAATGACACAGCATATGCGCCACATCAAACATGCGATCCGTCAGGCGAACCGAATCCCAATCCACTAGATAAACAAGCCCACTCTCTGTCTCAATCCAATTACTATGGCGAAGATCCCCATGCACAATCGTTGCATGATCTTCCCTAAAGCCTGGAACCGTTCTGCGCAAATCATCAATCACCGAATTTAAGTACTGATGTCGTTTCAAGACTTCAGGTGCTTCTTGCCTCCAAGACTGCAACAAGTCTACTGGCGTCTCCATGGTATACCCCAAACGGCTCAACTGCTTCATCAAGGGACGTGAGCGGTGAAGACGTGTCAAGATATTAATGATCTGCTTGCGGTTCATATCGTGCGGTGTCAAGATTTTGCCCGTCAACCATTCCTGGGCACACATATCACGGCCATCCGCTAAACGACGAGTCCATAGTAATTGAGGAGCGATTTGTTCTCTGGCTAGGCCAGGTAGGATTGGAGAGGTGTTCATTTTTACAAAGACGCGCTTCCCATCAGGGTAGCTTCCCATATAAGCCTTGCCGCTCTTCCCAGGTATAGGGGTCAGCGTTAGCTCATTATCACCCAAGTCCATTTCTTTCCTCCGTATAAAGTTTCCTTACTATTCTACTAGTTTTTGGTCTATTCGTCAACCAGTCTTTTCAGTTGGTAAGGTAAATAAAACAATTGTAGGAAGAGACTAGCCCCTACAAGAGTCAACAAGGCTATTTTTTCTTGAAAAATCACTGCTCCGACCAGCAATTCCAACAAAAGAACGACACTTCCCACACCGACTACAATCTGTTTCAATCCCTTCTCTTTCTCTCCTTTTTCTAATGGAAAGAGCTGGGTCAAGTATTGGTAATCAAAGGCATGATAGAGGGTCAATAACTGAAAGAGCAAGAGATAGTTAAACAGAACCACTACTGCCGTCGCAATCCAAGACTGCTCGATAAAGACCTGCGCTAACAAAGAAAGCAAGAGCAGACGTAGACTAAGGGCAAAGAGGTCTCCATTTCGCAGGTAAGAACGAAGATAGAGGTTTTGCCAAATCTTGCCAGGCACTTTCTGAACTACTTTAAGGATAAAATCCAGATAAGCGCGACGTTTGACACTATTTGAAACTCCCTTGACCTGAGTAAAGAGAGCAAAGAAACGAAGCAAGACTTGCTTGCGCTTGCTTTCTTGGGCAATCACATAGTCCCAGTCAAGACCAGTCTCAGTATAAAATTTACTGGCTTTTTGGCGAAAGAGGAGGTATTTCCCAATCCCCAATAAAAGCATATAGGCAAAAAAGGCTGGCAAGCCATAACCCATGGCTAAAAACAAGGGCGCAAAAAGAAGTAAGCAGAGAGTCTGTACCAATAGCCAAAAGACCAGTGAGCGCACCGTCTGCCCTTTGAGGTGGGACTTGACCTCCTCTTCACTGACTAAGAGAAAGAGCTTGTCAGGTACTTCCATGTAGGTCGCGATTCCTCCCCAAGCTAAAAGCAAGGCAGAGACAATCCCCAAAAACAAGAGAATAGGCCAATGATTTTCAGGAAAATCTTGCAAGAGTTGACTGTACTGGTAAGCTAGAAAACCAATGAGAACCAGCAGGAACAAGACAAAGTGGTCATTGAGAACATAACGCAGATAACCGACACATTCCTTACGAAAAGCCTGCTTTCGCTTTAAAAACAAGTCTTTCATAGCTCCTCCTCTTTGGTCAGAGCCAAGTAAATATCATTCAAACTCGCTTCAGGCATGGCAAAGGCCTCGCGGAGTTGCTGGAGATTCCCCTGAGCCCGCACCTCTCCCTTGTGGAGGATAACAAAGGCGTCACACATCTTTTCCGCCGAATCTAGCACATGGGTACTCATGAGAATGGACTTGCCTTTTTGCTTTTCCACTTCCAAAAGCTGAATCAAGTCTGAAATCGCCAAGGGATCTAGACCAAGAAAAGGCTCATCCACGATGAAAAGACTCGGATCCACCACAAAAGCACAGATAATCATAACCTTCTGCTTCATCCCTTTGGAAAAATGCACAGGAAACCAATCTAATTTTTGATCCAAACGAAACATTTTTAACAAAGATCCTACTCGCTCAAAAGCCACATTTTGCTCAATACCGTAAGCCATAGCCACCGTTTCGATATGCTCTCTGAGGGTCAATTCCTCATACAAGCTAGGCGTTTCTGGGATGTAGCCAATCTGCTTGCGATAGTTGGTCGCATCTTCTCGCAGGGTCAAACCATTAATCTTAATTTCCCCACTGTAAGGCGTCAAAAGACCGATAATCTCATTGATAGTCGTTGATTTCCCAGCACCGTTAAGACCAATCAAACCAACCAACTGCCCACTTTCAACTGTAAAGGACACATCTTTCAAGACAGGGACATGAACATAGCCACCTGTCAGGTTTTTAATTTCTAACATATTTTCTCCGAATCTGGTATAATGTAGCTATATTATATCAAAATTCAATACAGTAGAGGTGGATTTTATGTCAGATTGCATTTTTTGTAAGATCATCGCAGGGGAGATTCCTGCTTCAAAAGTATACGAGGATGAGCAGGTTCTTGCCTTTCTTGATATCTCTCAAGTAACTCCTGGACACACCTTAGTCGTACCCAAAGAGCACTATCGCAATCTTTTGGAGATGGATGCCTCAAGTGCTAGCCAACTCTTTGCCCAAGTGCCACTGGTAGCTCAAAAAGTTATGAAGGCTACCAAGGCTGTCGGCATGAATATCATCGCCAACTGTGAGGAAGTTGCTGGTCAAACAGTCTTTCATACTCACGTGCACCTCGTACCTCGCTATGGTGCAGAAGATGACCTCAAGATTGACTTTATCGTCCACGAACCTGACTTTGACAAACTTGCCCAAGTCGCTGAAACCATTAAAAACGCTTAAGGAGATGCCATGAAACTATCAAATCTACTGCTATTCGCAGGAGCTGCAGCTGGAAGTTATTTTGTCGTGAAAAATCGCCAAGCCATCACAGAGGAATTTATGGATACTAGCGACCGTGTCGAGGCCATTAAGGATGATTTAGATATCATCCAAAACAGCATACAAATCATCGACCAACAAAAAGCTCTTATCAAGGAATATCAAAAAGATTTGACCTATAAATTTAAAGTCTTGGAAAAAGATTTCCAAACCAGAATGGCGGTCCTCCAAGAAGAAAAACAAGAATAGTAAATCCTCCAACTTTCCTTAAATCCATTTTGGGTTACTAGATTCGAACAGAAAAGGGAGGGAATGAAAGTGAAACAGTTTTTAAAAGTTCTAGCAAAGGTCATCGCGATCCCTTGTGGTTGCCTCTGCCTGCTTGCAGCCTTGGCATTTCTACTACTGATGAATCTTTTCAAGGCCTCACCGGGTGACATCCAAAAAGGGAATGAAACCTTAAAACAAATCTTTATCTCCCTTGACCTCCCTCCTGAGAAAGTAGAATCAAATGGAAGGTATCAATTCGAGGGTGGAGGCTTAAATTTTTATGTTACTTTCCCAGATGAGGTTATCAATAGCCACCCAGTCCTAAAAGAAAGTCCGAAACTCACCAAAAATCGACTCGAAGTCTATGTCCTCCAGACAGGAGAAATTTCATACTATAAAGTAGGGGATAACTTGTTCAATCATGGTTTATTGCAGTTTTTAGAGAAAGAAAGCGAGAAGTATCTCCAAGAAATCGGAAAGAAATTTAATCCCAATTACTCACTTCTCTTTTGGAATGATCAGGAAAGTCTAAAAAAAGGAATTGCATTCTATGAAAAAGCTTTGACTTTAGTGGATATTCAGGATAACTCGGCAATCAACCACATTGATACCATCACCGTTAAGCCTGGCAAAGAAGCAGAAATCAAGCAACTCATTCAGGACATGGATGCAGCTGGCTTGCTCACTCAAAAGTATAAATAGTAGGCTAACTGGAAAATGATTTTCGGCGCTAAATTTTCAAAGATAACAAAAAAAGAGCCCGACGGCTCTTTTTACTTTATTCTCCTTCAAAGGCATCTTTTATATGGTCAAAGAAGCCTTTTTTCTTTGGATTGACTTTCAAGTCACCTGCAGCTGCGAATTCCTTCAAGGCTGCTTTTTGGCGGTCGTTTAAGCCTGTCGGAGTCACGACATTGACTGTAACATATTGATCACCAACGGCACCACCACGAAGGCTCGGCGCTCCCTTGCCACGTAGACGGAATTTCTTGCCTGTCTGAGTTCCTTCTGGGATGACCAATTCAACATCGCCATGCACGGTTGGAATTTCCACAGTATCTCCAAGGGCTGCTTGGACAAAGTTGAGGTTCAGATTGTAGAATATAGTCGTTCCTTCACGTTCAAATTTATCACTAGCTTCTACTGAAACCACCACGTACAAGTCTCCATAAGGACCACCGTTAAAGCCTGCTTCACCTTGACCCGCTAGGCGGATTTGTTGGCCTGTTTCCACACCAGCAGGGATCTTCACATGTACGCTATGAGCTTGTTTTTCATGACCTGTTCCGTGACAAGTTGTACATGGATCTTTGATTTCTTTTCCGCGACCATGACAGACATCACAGGTTACTTGGCGGCGCATCATACCAAGCGGAGTCTGCGTATCGACGTTAATAACACCAGCGCCATGACAGCGTCCACAAGTGACTGGACTTGTCCCTGGCTTAGCACCAGATCCATTACATGTACGACAGCTTGCCTCACGGTTGTATTTCACTTCTTTTTCCGTTCCGAAGATGGCTTCTTCAAAAGTCAAATTCACACGATACTGGAGGTCATCCCCTTGACGAGGAGCATTTGGATTGCGCGAAGCTCCGCCTCCTCCGAAAAAACTTGAGAAGATATCTTCAAAACCACCGAAGCCACCTGCTCCGTCAAAGCCACCGAAACCGCCAGCACCACCAAAGCCACCGTTGGCACCCGCAGCCCCATATTGGTCGTAGGCTGCACGTTTTTGGTCATCACTCAAAGTCTCATAAGCTTCTTGAACTTCCTTGTATTTTTCCTCAGCGCCAGGCTCCTTGTTGATATCTGGGTGATATTTTTTTGAAAGCTTACGATAAGCCTTTTTGATCTCGTCTGCCGAAGCGTTTTTTGACACCCCCAGACGATCATAAAATTCAGTATTGTTCATACAAGATACTAAGAGCGAACAGAAAGCGACTGAAATTTAGGAAACCAACAAGAAATCCTGATTTCTTAGGAAGTTTATCTAATTTCCAAGCTTTCCGCTCGAGTTCAATTACGAACACCCTTATTCCTTTCTATTAATATTACGGAACGAAACCTCAATCTAGGTCGGGTTCAATTCCTTTCTTTTATATTAATGAGGCAAGACCCAAACCAATCAGGTTTAATCCCTTTTTACCGAAAAACAGAGGTTGGTTTATCAACCCCTGTGATTGGACTCATTTAACTTAGTACATTTACTAGAATACCTATAGCAATGGGAAATGCCATTAGTTCTAGAAATTTTTGAAGTAAATATTTTGGTTTCATACCCAGTAATGTCTTATCTCCACCTTCTTTAACAGGATAGGCAATAAGAATCAAACTTCCGTAGATAATGACATACCAAAATAACGTTTTCATGATATCTGCTACGTTATCCAAAAATAACTCCTCCTATTTCTCCGTAAACTCTCCGTCTACGACGTCATCGCCTGCGTTTCCTGTTGCTTGTGCGCCTTCTGCTCCTGCTTGTGCTTGAGCTTGTTGTGCTGCTGCAGCTTGTTCGTAAAGTTTAACAGCAAGTCCTTGAGCTTTTTCGTTCAATGCTTCAAGTTTTGCTTTCATTTCGTCCAAGTTGTTGTCTTCTTGGGCTTTCTTAAGATCATCAAGGGCAGCTTGGGCAGCGTCGCGTTCTGCGTCGAAGCCTTTACCTTCAGTTTCCTTGATGGTCTTTTCAGTCGCAAAGATAGCTTGGTCTACTTCGTTACGAAGGTCAACTTCTTCTTTACGTTTCTTATCTGCTTCAGCGTTTGCTTCAGCATCTTTCATCATGCGGTCAATTTCTTCGTCTGTCAAACCTGAGTTAGATTGGATCACAATAGTTTGTTCTTTTTGAGTTCCAAGGTCTTTGGCTTTAACAGATACGATACCATTCTTGTCGATGTCAAATGTTACTTCGATTTGTGGGATACCACGAGGTGCAGCTGGGATATCTGTCAATTGGAAACGTCCAAGAGTCTTGTTATCTGCTGCCATTGGGCGTTCACCTTGAAGAACGTGGATATCAACGGCTGGTTGGTTGTCTGCTGCAGTTGAGAAGACTTGTGATTTAGATGTTGGAATAGTAGTGTTACGGTCGATGAGTTTTGTGAAGACGCCACCCATTGTTTCGATACCAAGTGACAATGGTGTTACGTCAAGAAGGACAACGTCTTTCACATCACCAGTAATCACACCACCTTGGATCGCAGCACCCATAGCAACTACTTCATCAGGGTTTACTGATTTGTTTGGTTCTTTACCAGTTTCAGCTTTCACAGCTTCTACAACGGCTGGGATACGAGTTGAACCACCAACAAGGATAACTTCGTCGATTTCTGACAAGCTCAAACCTGCATCTGAAAGGGCTTGACGAACTGGAACTTTTGTACGCTCTACAAGGTCACGAGTCAAATCGTCGAATTTGGCACGAGTCAAAGTCATTTCCAAGTGAAGAGGTCCAGCCTCACCCGCAGTGATGAACGGCAAGCTGATTTGAGTTGAAGTTACACCTGAAAGGTCTTTCTTAGCTTTTTCAGCTGCATCCTTCAAACGTTGCATTGCCATCTTGTCAGTAGACAAGTCAATACCGTTTTCTTTCTTGAATTCTGCTACCAAGTGGTCGATAATCTTTTGGTCAAAGTCGTCACCACCGAGTTTGTTATCCCCTGCAGTTGCCAATACATCGAAGACACCGTCGCCGAGTTCAAGGATAGATACGTCAAATGTACCACCACCAAGGTCGAATACCAAGATTTTTTCTTCTTTGTCAGTCTTGTCCAAACCGTAAGCAAGAGCCGCTGCAGTTGGTTCGTTGACGATACGTTCTACTTCAAGGCCAGCGATTTTACCAGCGTCTTTTGTTGCTTGACGTTGTGCGTCGTTGAAGTAGGCTGGAACTGTGATAACTGCTTTCGTTACTTTTTCACCAAGGTAATCTTCAGCATAACCCTTCAAGTATTGAAGAATCATAGCTGAGATTTCTTGTGGAGTGTATTCTTTTCCATTTGCAGAAACTTTTTCAGAAGTTCCCATCTTAGATTTGATTGAGATAACTGTATCTGGGTTTGTTACTGCTTGGCGTTTTGCAGCGTCACCGACGATGATTTCGCCGTTTTTGAATGACACTACAGATGGCGTTGTGCGGTTTCCTTCTGGGTTTGCGATGATTTTGCTTTCAGTTCCTTCAAGAACCGCAACTGCTGAGTTTGTTGTACCTAAGTCAATACCGATAATTTTAGACATGTGTTTTTCTCCTTATTAGTTAATTTTCTATTTTTGATATTTCCCTTAAGTGGTGGGGACGTGAGCAAATCCCTTCGGAATTTCATCACTAATTTTTGAGCCTAAAGTCTCAAAAATCCCCTGTTTCAGTAGCGTACACTACTGAAACTTTCACCACGGCGGAAAATATCGATTTGCAAGCCTCTGGCTTGCCTCTTATCTTCATTCATAGTTTATTGTCGTTTCGGACAAGATTTCAATTTAATTGTACACCACCACCATTGCTGGGCGTAGGATGCGGTCGTGGAGTTTGTAGCCTTTTTGGAAGACTTGGGCGATGGTGTCTGCTGGGTGTTCATCGTCTGCTGGGAGAGTTTGGATAGCCATGTGATAGTTGTGGTCAAATTCACCATCAGCTGCGATTTCTTCGATTCCTTCTTCTTTCAAAGCGTGAATCAAGCTCTCTTGCACCATCTCCAATCCTTTTTTGACATCGTCTGTCAATCCTTCAACTGCAAGTGCACGTTCTAGGTTATCGAGCGATGGTAAGATTGCTTTTGCCAAATCTTGACTACGATAGCGCTGCAAGTTTTGACGCTCTTCATTAGCTCGGCGCTGGATATTTTGCATTTCTGCATGAGCACGAAGATATTTATTTTCAAACTCGTCCGCACGTTCATTTGCCAAGTCTAACTCTGACTTTTCAGGAGTTGTTTCTTCAACTGTTTCCACAACTTCCTCTTCTTTTACTTCTTCGTTTTTTATTTCCTCAGACATTTTTCGCCTCCTTTTTAGGAATTTATGTAATTTCATGTTCAACTCACCTCATAATGATTACTACTCAAATAGCGATAGAAATCTGTGAGTTTCATAGTTAGTACTCGATTGACAACATTGAGTTGATTAACCAATTGCTGGTAATCCAGATTAACCGGACCGATAATGGCAAGAATTCCAAAACCTCGATAAGGAATGAGGAATTTACTGCTAATCACTGCTAGTTCTGCTAGACAAGACTCTTGACTGTCCGCAACACGGACATTTTGCATTTGATCTTCATGCAGACCCTCACGAATTTCCAGAGCCACTTTCTGTGGTTGGTCAAAGAACTGATAAGCTGCTAGATTTGCAAAATTCAAGAGATTGACCTTGCCCGACACCACAATGTTTTCGCTGAACATTTCCTTAAAGATGTGTTCAAAGAGATCGATAACATTATCCGTTGTTGTAAAGTAACGCTGGATAATTTGCGGAATCTCCGTCCGAATCTTGTAGTGAATATCTAGAACGGTGTGACCGAGGAAACGTTCCTGAATGATGCTCTTCAGTTTCAGCAAATCCTCCTGCAAGAAGTTTCTTGGGATCAAAAACTGACTGGTAACCGTTCGCGATTCGTCTAAGGTAAATACTGCCAAGGCTGTATGTTGTCCTAAAATAACGATATCAAATGCTGTCAACCGTTGCCTACTGGGCTCAACATCCAGTGCCACTACCGTACAACCACTCAAGTCTGTTAGCAGATTAGCAGCCTCTTGCAGAATATCCTCCAGTTTGAAGAACTCCTGATCAAAGGCTTTGACAATCTCATAAACCTCATTTTCAGCTAGTCTGTCGAAATCCAGTGAGTGTTTCACATAGTACTGAAAACCAGCAACACTTGGCATCCGACCACTTGAAGTATGAGCTTTCTCAAGCAGACCTTGCTTTTCTAAAGCCGCCATATCATTACGAATGGTTGCACTGCTAGAGTTAACAGACTCTTGCAAGGCTTTGGATCCGACAGGTTCGTGCGTTTTGGTAAAGATGTCAATAATTAGATTTAAAATATCCTGCTGACGCTCTGTAACCACCTCATCACTCCTCTCTGTCTGATCGATTAGCACTCGATACACTAAAGTGCTAACTTATGATTCTATTATACACCCTTAAAAGAGAATGTCAAGACAAAAACTCAAAAAATTAGCACTCTTTTGCCAAGAGTGCTAAAAATCAGTCTGAAGACCTAGAATCTTACCTTCCATCTACTTGGTATTTCCTTTTAAGTCTGTAATATCCATAGATCAGATAAGAAATCAGGAAAGCGTATAGAACAAAAATAATGAAGAAAGATATAGAAAGATCTTCTCTAAATAAACTCATACAGACAACAAAACCACCTAAGAAAGTAGCTGTACATGAACGAAGTCTAGACCGCATAACTTCCCACCTGAGCCCCTTATTCATATAGACTTGATCCTCCGGAAGTAAATCAGAAGCTGATTTACGAAGAATTGAACAAAAACCTGTTTCTATCGATTCCCAACCTCTATTTTTAAAATCTTGCAGTTCATGCTTACACTTTTTAAGATTGCGAGAATCATAGATATGATAGATGACATCATCTGGTTGGCATTGTTCAAAATAGAAAAAACCAAAACGGTTAGTTCTATACCTCCAACCTTTCAAGTGCATCTCATGCAAATATTCTTCTTCCTTGTCCAAATCAACAATGGTGAAAATCCGAAATTGTACTTTGCTATTCATTGCCTGACCTCCAAATCAGAAAACAAGTATTGTTTCAACTATCAGATAATTCTTTTCACTTTTGGAACAATCTCCAAAAAATATAAAGAATCTGAATCGCAAAAACTATCAATAAAACATAATCTATTATGAAAATCAAAAACAATTCCCAACTGAAAGAACTACCTCCACTGACAAACTTTGAGAAAACCGGTAGTAGGGCTAAAAAGAGAAGCAAAATAGGAAGCATCCGCATTATTAAAATCCGTTTGACCACAGCTAACTTCCCGGCCGCGTCATTATAAATTTCAAATTCTGCATCCGATTCAATTTCAGAATATGCTTTTCTAAAGTAGGAAAAACCATTAAAGTCTGTAATATGCTCCCAGCCACAGTCTTTAAATAATTGTAAATAGGAGGCTCTCTCTGATTTTTTCATTGGATAAAAGTCTAACTGATAAGACACCTGCTCCGGTTGGCACTTTTCAAAAGTATACTTAACCGCAACTACTAAGTTAGAGTAGGTTACTTCCTTGAGCTTCCACCCCTCAGCATGCATTTTTCTAAGATATAAAGCCTCTCTATCATAATCCGCAATGGTAGCAATTCTATAAATAACCTTCTTTTCCATCAACCTTCCTCCCGACTGTTTCTGTAAAGTCGTTCAATACGTTTCAATTCAATCTCTAAAACTTTTCGTCCCAAATCTGTTATCTGATAGATTTTCCGTTTTTCCTCTTCGCGAAAAAAGGAAATCAAGCCATCCTTTTCCATTTTTGACAAGGTTCCATACATAGTTCCAGGACTAATCGAAACTTGCGAATCTGTCATCTCCTTGACCTTTTGTGTGATACCATATCCATGGTTCTCCTTCTGTAGACAAAACAAGATATAAAAACCCGTTTCAGTCATGGGAAGGTAAACACGCCTAATCTTATCTGTTAATTCCATTTAACCACACCTCCTATTTAATTCGATATATCGCGCTTCATTATATAAAATATATCACACCTCGATATAAAACGCAAGAAAAAAGACCGCCCTCAGGCAATCTTTCTTCTATATTAGTAAAGATCAAGATAATTATCAACTTCCCATTGTGAAACGAATGTCGCATAACTAGCCCACTCGATACGTTTGGCTTCAAGGAAGCTCGTATAGATGTGTTCACCTAAGGCAGCCTTAACCACTTCATCTTCAGTCAAAGCTTTCAAGGCGTTGTGAAGTGTTGATGGAAGATCTGTGATTCCAGCTTCCCTACGCTCTTCTGCTGTCATGATGTAGATATTTTCTTCAATCGGAGCTGGTGCTTCGATTTTGTTTTCAATACCATGCAAACCAACTTCCAAAAGAACTGCCATAGCGATATATGGGTTTGCCATCGGATCCACTGAACGCAACTCAAGACGAGTTCCCATACCACGTGAAGCCGGTACACGAACTAGCGGTGAACGGTTACGACCAGCCCAAGCAATGTAAACAGGCGCTTCATAACCCGGAACCAAACGTTTGTATGAGTTAACCGTTGGGTTCATGATGGCAGTATAGTTGTAGGCATGCTTGATCAAACCACCAAGGAAATGGTAGGCCGTTTCAGACAACTGCATTCCTTTTGGATCGTTTGGATCAAAGAAGGCATTATTTCCTTCTGCATCAAACAAGGACATATTACAGTGCATACCTGATCCGGCAATACCAAATTTTGGTTTTGCCATAAAGGTTGCGTAAAGACCGTGTTTACGAGCAATGGTTTTAACAACGAGTTTAAAGATTTGAATCTTGTCACAGGCACGGAGGACTTCATCATACTTGAAGTCAATTTCATGTTGTCCAACCGCAACCTCGTGGTGACTCGCTTCTACTTCAAATCCCATTTTGGTCAAGACATTCACGATTTCACGACGCGTATTGTCTGCAAGGTCAGTAGGGGCCAAGTCGAAGTAGCCACCCTTGTCATTTACTTCAAGTGTTGGGTCACCATTTTCATCCAACTTAAATAGGAAGAATTCTGGCTCTGGCCCAAGGTTGAAAGATTTGAATCCCACTTCCTCCATATGACGAAGCGCACGCTTCAAATTACCACGAGGGTCACCTGCAAATGGCTCACCTTCTGTTGTATAGACATCACAGATCAAACCTGCAACACTTCCATTTTCATCTCCCCAAGGGAAGACTGTCCATGTGTCCAAGTCTGGATACAAGTACATATCTGATTCATTGATACGTACAAAACCTTCAATAGAAGATCCATCAAACATGGCTTTGTTTGACAAGACCTTATCTAACTGTTCATCTGTAGCAGGAATTTCGACGTTTTTCATGGTTCCCAGAATATCTGAAAACATGAGACGGATAAAGGTAACATTTTTTTCCTTGACTTCACGACGAATATCTGCAGCTGTGATTGGCATGGGTTTTCTCCTTAATATATGACTACTTGCGGTTGCCTAACCGCGACCAAAGGGTGACCGTACTGAAGCAAAGCGCCCCTGCTGGAGGAGTTCATTGTGAAGTGCACGACGCACTTCCGTCTGACTCACGGCTTTTTTGGACTTCGCCTCGCGTTCAGCATATTTTTTCTTAATCGCAGCAATATTATGACCTTCAGAGATATAATCTTTGATTTCAAGTAGACGATCCATATCATTCAAGGAATACATGCGACGGTTCCCTTCGTTTCGATCAGGCTTTATCAACTCTTGATCTTCATAATAACGAATCTGACGCGCCGAGAGATCGGTCAATTTCATAACACTACCGATAGGAAAAACAGCCATATTTCGGCGAAATTCTCTTTCCTTCATTTACAATTTCCTTCTTCCTGTCTATTATAGTCTAAAAAAAGACAAACGTCAACGAATAATGTCATAAAATGTAACATTATTTTCTTTTTTTCTCCCAAAAGAGTTTCAGTTGCTCAATATCATAATTTACAAGGATTGCGACAAAAACTCCCATAAAAGTTTCAAATACACGCGCAAACACGTACAAAAATGTTTCTCCGCTCGGTATTGATAGGGTAATGATCAACATAGCTGCTACACCACCGATAACTCCCGCCTTATTGTTCATGGCGACATTTGTCATAATGGTCAACATGGTGCAAATCGGAACAACCAGCAAGGTCACCCAAAAGGCTTCTTGAAATAGAGTGTTTAAGAGGAAGAAAACAAGGGCGTAGAAACCTCCGATACTGTTTCCTAGAATGCGTGATGTTCCAAAATGAACACTCTTATCAAAACTCTCTCTCAAACTAAAGACTGCTGTCAAAGCCCCAATTTGAAATCCCTTCCAACCAAAAAATCCAAAAATCAAGAGAACTAAAAAAACAGCAATTCCGGTTTTAAAGGTTCGTAGACCAAGCTTGAACTGTGACTTATCAAATTTATATTTTTTAAAATAACTCATAATTTCAACTTTCTATTTCCATTTTATCATAATTTAGTTGATTTTATGAGCCAAAATCAATCGGAAGCGTTTTTAATTTAGACTATAAAAAAGAGGAAACAGAGTTCCTCTTTTCATCGTTTCATTTAAGAAAGCTTATTTTTCTGTAAGTGCAGCCAATCCTGGAAGAACTTTACCTTCAAGGAGTTCCATTGATGCTCCACCACCTGTAGAGATCCATGAGAACTTGTCTGCGCGACCAAGGTTGATAGCTGCGGCAGCTGAGTCACCACCACCGATGATTGATTTCACGCCTGGTTGTTTCACGATAGCGTCCATGACACCGATTGTACCAGCTTGGAAGTCAGGGTTTTCAAATACACCCATAGGTCCGTTCCATACAACTGTTTTGGCACCAGTCAAAGCTTCGTCGAATTTAGCGATAGATTTAGGACCGATATCCAAACCAAGGAATCCTGGGTCTACTGCTTCACCTTCAGTGTCTTTCACTTCAGTGTAGTCTGCAAATGCGTTTGCTTCTTTTGAGTCAACTGGCAAGATCAATTTGCCGTTTGCTTTTTCAAGAAGAGCTTTCGCAACATCCAATTTGTCTTCTTCTACAAGTGAGTTACCGATTTCGATACCTTGTGCTTTGTAGAATGTGTAAGTCATCCCACCACCGATAAGGACTTTATCAGCTTTTTCAAGCAAGTTTTCGATAACACCGATCTTGTCTGAAACTTTTGAACCACCAAGGATAGCTACGAATGGACGTTCTGGAGCTTCAACAGCTTCTTGGATGTAGGCAATTTCGTTTTCAAGAAGGAATCCAGCAACTGCTTTTTCAACGTTTGCTGAGATACCAACGTTAGATGCGTGTGCACGGTGAGCTGTACCGAATGCATCGTTTACGAAGATACCATCTCCAAGTGATGCCCAGTATTTACCAAGTTCAGGATCATTTTTAGATTCTTTCTTGCCGTCAACATCTTCAAAACGAGTGTTTTCAACCAAGAGAACTTGTCCATCTTCAAGAGCGTTAACAGCGGCTTCCAATTCAGCACCACGTGTAACACCTGGGATAAATTTAACTTCTTGTCCCAACTTAGCAGCCAAGTCAGCAGCTACAGGAGCAAGTGATTTACCTTCTTTGTCTGCTTCTTCTTTTACACGGCCAAGGTGAGAGAAGAGGATAGCACGTCCACCTTGTTCAAGGATGTACTTGATAGTTGGAAGAGCTGCAGTGATACGGTTGTCATTGGTAATCACGCCATCTTTTACAGGTACGTTGAAATCAACACGAACGAGAACTTTTTTCCCTTTCAAGTCAACGTCTTTAACAGTCAATTTTGCCATTAGATATGACTCCTTCTTTTTTTATACGTGTTAATTATATCACAAAATCAGCAAAAGAGATAGCAAAACCCTAAACTTTTCCAGTTCTTTATTGTTCTTTATTTCTTATTATTTTATAATAGAAAATAAGATAAGGAGCTCTAAATGATGAAAAATACTCTAACAGTTAAGCAAAAAGAAGCCGATCAAGACCTCAATATTATTGCCATTTTGACAATTCTTTCGTTTATAGGATATGCCCTTTTCCAAAAACAAATACTTGATTTCTCTCACCAAACAGAGTTTCCTATCTGGATTCGTCTTCTTTTTCTCGCAACTCTTCAGTTTTGTGTTGCTGGATTGGGGACGAACGTGGTAATGATTCGAAGAAAAGAAAGCTGGAAACAATATGGTTTGCTAGCTAAACACTTCCTCCCAACCCTCATTCAGACGGCTACTATCTGTCTCCCCTTACTTCTTTTTCTCATCAGTAGAGGGCAGATTCATTCCTATCTCCCTTTTCAATCCATCCTCATTGCTAAAGAAATTCTCACAAGTCCTTTCCCTACAAATGTCTTGGGCTTTCTCTTCACTGCTCTTGTTTGGGGATTCTGGGAAGGTTTTAATTATGTTGTCATTGCAAACAAAATCAACTGTCGCTATCCATCACACCATACTTGGCTTGATTACGGAGCCTTCACCTGTGCTCTAATCTGCCTCATTATCCACGGGATGCTTGGTCTTAGTATCCATGCTATTTTAGAGTCCTTGTCTGTTTTTATCTTAATCTACGGTATGCTAGTCATCCAAAAGAAAACTGGTAACGCTTGGGGTTGTATTTTTATCTTCCTATTCATTTGGAATGCATTTTAGAGAACTCATTTCTCGTCCTTAAAAACAAAGAAAGATTTGATTCTATATGGAATCAAATCTTTCTTTTACTTTTTTTATCAAACGACTTAAGGAATAATAAGTCGTTTAATCTTCTCTCTTTTTCAAAGCTACAAGTCCATAAGCACTTAAAACTCCAAGAAGTCCAAGCGCTACTAGACTAACATCTGTTTCTACTCCTGTATTTGGCAGTTGTTTGCTTGCTGCTTCACCTTTGACAGGCACTTCTGCAGTTGGAGCATTTGTACTTGGTGTAGCTGGAAGTCCCTTTTGCTCTTTAGAGAGGGTATCAGCATGAGGTTTACCTGGACTTGGCGCCACTTCTTTTGTTCCAACTTCTGTGATTTCTGGGATAGCTTCCTTAAGAACTTCAGTTGAACGAAGGGTCCGTTTGCCTTGGGCATCTACTTCTACAAAGCGACGAACTTGGCCTTCCTCTCCTTTTTGGACAAGTTGACGTTGACCTTTGAGGAGGGCTGCATTTGGTCGTTCCTGATATTCGAAGGCAAGTGGTTTTTCTTCAATTTTAAGAGTTGGTTTCTCGTGAACTAGATCTTTTACACCTTCAGCTGGTTGATTTCTTGAGAGAACTTTCGTTCCAACTTCAACAATTTCTGGGATTGATTCCTTGAGAACCTCAGTGGAGTGAAGGGTGCGTTTGCCCTGAGCATCAACTTCTACAAAGCGACGAACTTGACCTTCAACTCCTTTTTGGACAAGTTGACGTTGACCTTTGAGAAGGGCTGCATTTGGTCGTTCTTGACGTTCGAAGGAAACTGTCCCCTCTTCAATTTCCAGTTTCGGATTTGCTAGAACTAAATCTTTCACTCCTTCTGATGGTTGATTACTTGAAAGGACTTTTGTACCAACTTCAGTGATTTCTGGGAGAGCTTCCTTAAGAACTTCAGTCGAGCGAAGAGTGCGATTGCCTTGGGCATCTACTTCTATAAAGTGACGAACTTGACCTTCAACTC
This sequence comes from Streptococcus oralis, assembly GCF_003944215.1. Lineage (GTDB taxonomy): Bacteria > Bacillota > Bacilli > Lactobacillales > Streptococcaceae > Streptococcus > Streptococcus oralis_BI. The sequence goes on from NZ_RJVZ01000011.1 coordinate 28,458, forward strand.
CTACTTGCACAACACGGCGTTGTCCTTTGAGAAGCTCGGCGTTTGGTCGCTCCTGACGTTCAAAGGATTTTGTTTCTGTTTCAACAACCAGTTCAGGCAAAGCCTCTACTGTAGGAGCTCCTTCGTTAGGATCCATGCTGCCAACATGATGGCTTTCTTCTGCAGGGGCTAGTTTCTTATTCAACTTTTCTTTCATTTCTGCAAAGACTTGAGGAGTTGGCGTTTGTGAAGACAATAAAGCTTCAGCTTGGGCAATCAACTCAGCTTTAGGACCTTTTTCACGGACAGATTCGAGTAAGCCTTCCAATTCTTCTCTAGCTGTCTGATAACGTTGATTTCCATCCAAGTCTGTCCCTGCTTGTTTCAACTCATTCAAAGCCTGGTTGACTTCTTCTTGACTAGCATTGTGGTTTTCTGCTACAGTTTTCGCTGCATTGAGCTTCTCTACTAGCGCTGCTTGTTTATCCTCACTTGAGAAGGTGTAGGCAAGGGTTGACTGACGGCCTTGGGCAGCAGTGATTTCTTGTTTGAGGTACTCATCGTTGACAGCTGCTTTTGGAGAAACCAAGACATCGAACTCAGCAGTGTGTCCCTTGTAATGCAAGGTCAAGGTTTGTCGTCCAGTCTTCTGAGCATCATAGCTCGTGATTTCAACACCTTGATCCGTAAAGGCATGACTTTCTTCCGTCTCATCATCATAGAGAACACCGAAGCGACCTTCAGAGAGATCCAGTTGATCTCCTACTAGATAGTCTGTTTTCGGTTTCTTAGTAATATACAAGCCCGCTACTTCTTTTGGTTTTCCTTCATCCTGTCCTGTCACTTGGACTTTCAGCTCACCCGACACTGGTAAACCAAGGTATTGAAGTGTTAGGTTTTGTTCCCCTTTTTGATGAGCATCGTATCCAGATACCGACACACCTGAGTGAGTAAGGTTAATCAGCTCGTCGACTTGTCCCCCTTCGTATTGAACACGGAGTGTTCCGCCTCTGAGATCAAGTTTTTCTCCCTCTTTGTAAACCGTCTTTTTAGGTTCTTTTCCCAGGCTAACCGCAGCAATTTTTCTTTCATCCTGTGGAATCGCTACAGCCAAGGTGTTACTGATTTCTTTGCCAGGTAGTTGGGTACGATAGTAGAGGAGAGTTGGTTGCTTGTCAAAGGCCAATGGTGCTGTTGCCAGGTCGCCACCAGTTTCAGTCTTCAAGGTTGCAATCGGTGTTTGTGAGTCTGCCTTGTCGTAAACGGTGATGGTAGCGCCTGCCGGAATATCAGAGAAGCCTAGTTGAACTTGATGATTTCCAAGTGAACGAGCAGCTACCTTAGCCATTGGAATATTTTGACTTTCAGTGTCCAAGGTTTCGTACATCTTCCAGTTGTAGATACGAATGGCCTTCCAGGGTGTTCCGTTATCAGATGTAATGACATGCAAACGCCAGTCTTGGGCAGTGATTGGTTTGTCAAGAGTGATATCCGTAACGTGCGCTTTATTGCCACGGACTTCCTTAGCTAGTTTCCACTCGCCATCTGTATCCTTGTAATAAAGATCAAAGTCCTTGGTGTTCATCAGACCATCGTTAACAGACTCACCACCAGCTCCCGCATGATCCATGACCCATCTAACAACGGTACGTGGCTTGGTCAAGCGAATATCCACACTACCGCTCAACTGAGCTGAAGACCACTTGTCTGATAGACTTGTAATGGTACCGTTCAACATACCTTCAATGCCTTCTCCACCTTCAGTATTTGGGAAAGTGCTACCGATAACCTTTGCTCCTGGAACAATATTTTCAGCCAAAGGTCTTGGGAGAGTTGTATCCTGAACAGTCATGCCCCAGTTGAATGATGCCGTCGCCGCTTCAGAACGGAGTCCATTTTTACCAACTGCAACGACTTTCAATTCCTGAGTCGTACCAGTCGCATTAGCAGAGCGGCTAACTTTTGGCAAGTAGATAGTGGAAGCAGATGATCCTGTTAACAAACGCCAGTTGTCACCGTCTTTTTCGTAGACTTCATAGAAATCTGCATCTTGGTTACCCGTAAATTGAACAACTGCTTCAGCTTCTTGGGCATTCTTAAGAGATTGCTTCACCACAGAGAGACCTGTCGGGGCTTGAGGTGCTTGGTGGTTATCCGAAATTGTCAATTGACCTAGGTTAAACTGATAATCTTTTACAGCACCTTCATGTTCGAAGAAGAGTTTAACTGCATAGATAGTCTTTCCCGCTAGTGAGCTGAGGTCAAATTCTTCATTCGTCCAGTTATCAGAAAGAGTCAGTTCTTTCCATGCGTCTGCATCCTCAAATTTGTAGTCTGGAGTTGTAGAGAAGGCCATATAAACTTTAGAGCCTTTTCCTCCCTTGTGGGCAACACGGAGTTTGGTTTTCTCAGTTACTTCTAGTTTGGTAGAATACAAATTCACATCCTGGTCCGTCTTACCAGCTACATCACCTGAGAATTTAAGAGAGTTACCTCCATTATAGGCATCTGTAAAGTCATATTCTGCACGAAGTTTTTCTCCCGTTGAAGTCTGCCACCAGCGCCATGTTGGCAAGACACCAGAAACAGAACGGTAGTTCCACTCAGAATCCTTAGAAACTTTGCCGTCTACAAACCATTTTCTACCATGACCTGTATTAAAGGAGGTCGTGAAGGTCCGGCCCACTGCTGGTGTACGGTCAGCAACTAAATTGGCAATTCCATACCACTCTTTATCTGCTGGTTTTTGAGCCGTTGGATCTCCTTGGTAACCTGTAAAGAAGATGTCTTCGTTCTTGTGGTAATCTTCACCTGTTTTTCCTAGACTGGTAATCGTATCTGGTGCAAATAGTCCAAGTGACAAACGCAACTTGCCTTTTTCATCTAAGAGGGCATCCCATTTGACTTTGGTCTTATAAGAACCACCTTGTTGCAATTCCAAGCCTGCAAAGACATCATATTGGCTACGTTCTAGCCATTTTGCCATCTCTACGGAGTGGTCATTCTTTTCCTTGTTCCAGTTAAAATTGGCAAAAAATTGATCTGCAGGGACCTTGTCACCTTCTTTTTGCATGAACTGGTAGTTATAATCACCAAGACCATCTTCGTGGTAACGACCATATTTATAGGTCATGGCATCATACCAAGCATACTTGATTGGGTGGTTGACTTTGGCTGCGTATTCTTTTGTATAGAGCATGAACTGACGCATCTTTTCACCAAGAGGTTCTACCAATTCCCCCGTTGTTTCTTGGTTAATGAAGTAACCATCAAATCCATAGTACTTAGCGAGATCAACGAGTTTGCGTGCAATTGGGAAAGTGCCATCTTCATCTTGCTTTAAGGCAGCCGCAAATTTTTCTTGGTCGGCGATGCTATTTGACCAGTTGAAAAAGAGTGTTCCATAAACGGGAACTCCGTTGCGGTGCCCTGCATCAATGACATCTGGAGTAGGAACTAGGCCTTCCCAGAAGACCATTGAATCCAAGTATTGCCAGTAATCAAAAGCGTAGGCCTTGAATTCTTCTCCACCAACAGAAGCGTGGTCTTTAGCTTTCGAGTTGGTGTTTGCCAGCGCCTGAACCTTGGCTCTTCTGCTTGCTTTTTCATTAACCAACTGGCCTCTATGGCGCTTGGCGAGTTCAACTGAGGAACGGTTGATGGAATCATCCTCACGCGCACCCGGTTCCCATTTCAACAAATCTTCCCAAGTATCAAATTTGATTTCTTTTGGTCGGAGACTCTTTTCTTCATTTTTAGGAACGTCTGCTAGAGTCGGTTTGTCGGCTTTCTTCTCAGCCACTTGAGGAGCTTCCTCTGGTTTAACTTCTTCTTTTTCAGTTGGTTGAGCAGGTTTTTCAGTTTTATCTGTCGGAGTTGGCTTTGCTTCTTCTTTTTCATTAACCAAATCCGTTATTGCTGGAGTGTTTTCTGAAATTGGTTGCTCAGCTACTTTGTTCTCTGTTTCCGATAATTGTTTTTCGATAGCTGCAGTATCTGGATTAGCTGTTTCACTAGCGCTTGTAGCTTGGGCGCTCGTATTTGCAACTGTTTCAGGGACCGCAACCTGTTCGGCAAGAGCGGGACTCGCAAATAGAGCTGAACCAATCATCAAGGAACAAGCCCCGATTGATAGCTTACGAATACTGTAACGGCAACGTTTTTCAAAAAATAGATCTTTCATTTTATCCTCCTAATAGAACAAAAAAGTAACTGTTCTCACAATCAAACATCAGAACAGGACTATCTTCATTCTATCTTATATGAAAGCGTTGTCAATATATTTGATTAAAAAACTATAACTAGGATAAAAAACAATTTAATTTGGATACAATTTATTTAGGCATCTATATTTGAGGTAGAATCTCCCTTTTGACAAAATTTTTAAAAAAAGTTAGTTATTTCTTACTAAAATAACAGAAAAACACTTGTGAGATTTACTTTTATCCTTTAAAATAGAATAGGAGAAATTCCGTTATTATTTTCCGGAGGAAAAAGAAATGTCCATTAATTGGCAGGAAATTTTATTTCACTTTTTAGGAGGTCTAGGACTGTTTTTATACAGTATCAAGACCATGGGAGACGGTTTGCAACAAGCTGCTGGAGATCGCCTTCGTTTTTACATTGACAAGTACACTAGCAATCCCTTTTTAGGTGTTCTAGTCGGGATTGTCGTGACCGCCCTCATTCAGTCAAGTACAGGGGTTACAGTTATCACGGTTGGGCTGGTCAGCGCTAGTCTTCTCACTCTTAGACAGGCTATCGGAATTATCATGGGAGCCAACATCGGAACCACCGTTACTTCCTTTATCATCGGTTTCAAGCTTGGCGAGTATGCTTTACCCTTGATTTTCCTTGGAACCATGTTCCTCTTCTTCACAAAAAACAGAACAGCAAACAATATCGGGCGCATCCTGTTTGGTGTTGGGGGAATCTTCTACGCCCTTAACCTCATCAGTGCCGGTATGAGCCCACTTAAAGATTTACCACAATTCAAGGAATATATGGTAACCTTGGGACAAAATCCTATTTTAGGAGTAGTAGCCGGTGCAGTGATTACCGTCCTTATCCAAGCTTCTTCTGCAACTATCGGGATTCTACAAGGTCTCTATGCAGGTGGGTTCCTTGACCTTAAAGGTTCGCTACCAGTTCTCTTCGGGGATAATATCGGGACAACCTTAACCGTTATCATTGCCGCAGCTGGAGCCAATGTCTCTGCGAAACGCGTTGCAGCAACCCACGTTACCTTTAACGTTTTAGGGACTATTCTTTGCCTAATCTTATTAGGCCCCTTTACTGCTATGATCGAGTACTTCCAGGCACTCCTTCACCTCTCACCTGAGATGACCATCGCCTTCTCTCACGGTGCCTTTAACGTAAGTAACACCATTGTACAATTTCCATTCATCGGAGCCTTGGCCTACTTTGTAACCAAGCTCATCCCTGGTGAAGACGAGGTTGTCAAGTACGAGCCCCTTTATCTCGACGAGCAACTTATCCAGCAATCTCCTTCTATCGCTCTAGGAAATGCCAAAAAAGAACTTCTGCACTTGGGGAACTATGCAGCCAAAGCTTTTGACCTTTCTTATACCTATATCATCGGTTTGGATGAAAAGGTAGCTGAAAAAGGGCACAAGACAGAGGAAGCCATTAACACCATCGATGAAAAACTCACTCGTTACCTCATCAGGCTCTCAAGCGAATCCTTAAGTCAGAAAGAAAGCGAAGTGTTGACCAATATCCTAGATTCATCTCGAGATTTGGAACGGATTGGAGACCACGCAGAAGGCTTGCTCAACCTAACCGACTACCTCCAACGCAAAGATGTTCATTTCTCTGAAGCTGCTCTAGAGGAATTAGCTGATATCTATCAAAAAACTACTGCATTTATCAAAGATGCCCTTGATAGTGTGGAAAACAATGATATTGAAAAAGCTCAAAGTCTGATTGAACGCCATAAAGAAATCAACAATATGGAACGTATTCTCAGAAAGACCCACATCAAACGCCTTAACAAGGGTGAGTGTTCTACACAAGCTGGGGTCAACTTTATCGACATCATTTCTCACTACACTCGTGTATCTGACCATGCTATGAACCTAGCTGAAAAGGTCATCGCTGAACAAATTTAATAACCAAAAAGCTATCCTGAATGGGGTGGCTTTTTTCTTCTCCTCATCAAGAATGTCTTTTCTGACATATAAAAAATGCTTTGATTCACAGTGGAATCAAAGCATTTTAAAGAGTTCTCCAAACATGATAGCAGAAACTGCAGTGCCTCTGTACTTGGCTTCTTCTCTTTTGATAAAGCGAGCCAAGTTTATCAATTCAGGTGCTGGATGTTTGGGATTTCTGAACAGTTCAAGATTAACCAGTCCCGAGAGTCGGACTGCTAGCAATTGTTCATTTGTAGTAGGTAGTTTTTTAGCAGTCTCTAGGAGAGCAGCGACTAAATCGTCACTCAAGCCCTGACGGGCATGGTTATAGAGATCTTTTATAAGGCTTTCTAGATTTTCTTCTGCCATCCTGACCACCTCCCTAATGTTTAATAATTTTTAATCAAATCAACCGTTGAACGATCCAATTTTTTCACCAAGGCTTGCAAGAAGGCTTGGGCTTCTAAGAAGTCATCCATAGCGTAGAGAGTTTGGTGAGAGTGGATATAACGAGCACAGACACCGATAGTTGTAGATGGGACACCACCATTTTTCAGATGAGCTGCTCCAGCGTCCGTTCCACCTTTTCCACAGTAGTATTGGTACTTGATTCCAGCTTCTTCGGCCGTTGTTAAAAGGAAATCCTTCATACCTGGGAGGAGCAAGTGACCTGGATCATAGAAACGAATCAAGGTTCCATCCCCAATCTTACCTTGGCCACCGTAGACATCACCTGCTGGCGAACAGTCAACTGCGAGGAAGACTTCTGGGTCAAACTTAGTTGTAGAAGTATGAGCGCCACGCAGACCAACCTCTTCTTGGACGTTCGAGCCAAGATAGAGTTCATTTCCCAGTTTTTGACCTGATAAAGCTTCAGCTAGCTCGCTTACCATAAGAACACCGTAGCGATTGTCCCAAGCTTTAGAGATGATATTTTTTTTATTGGCTGTCAAGATAGCAGAGCTATCAGGGACAATGGTGTCACCTGGACGGATTCCAAAACTTTCTGCTTCAGCCTTGTCCGCAAAACCGCCATCAAAAATGATATCCGAAATAGCTGGCATGGTTGGCCCACCTGTTCCACGTGTCAAATGTGGAGGGACAGAACCTGAGATCACTGGAATTTCACGACCGTCACGAGTAAAGAGTTTAAAACGTTGACTGCTGACCACCATAGGATTCCAGCCACCGATTTCAACGACACGGAAGGTACCATCTGGCTTAATCTCGCTGACCATAAAACCAACTTCATCCATGTGAGAAGCGACCAAGACACGCGGTGCATCCGTAGCTTCTGAATGCTTGATACCGAAAATACCACCTAAGCCATCTGTCACTACTTCATCCACATGTGGTGTTAACTTCTCACGAAGATAAGTCCGGACAGGCGCTTCGTGGCCTGAGATCGCAGCAAGCTCTGTTACTTCTTTGATTTTTGAAAATAATGTTGTCATATCAGTTCCTTCTTTCTGTCCTCCATTTTACCACTTTTTATAGGAGAAGGATAGCGGGAAGGTGGATTGGTTTTTACCAGTTTATCCTATAAAATAGAGGGGAAGATATTGTTTCAGGAATTATTCTTTCTTTTTACATTAAATTGTCAGAAAATTTATTGACAGATTAAAAATCGTGTTACATTATCTCCAAGGGTATTTTTATACCAAATCTACATGAAAGGATGGGGCATGAAACTCTCTCATATTTTAACAGGCTTACTTCTACTTCTTGTCTTTCTCTCCATTACTATTGGAACCAGTGATTTTTCTTGGGAAAAATTTTTTGCTTTTGACCAGCAAACCTGGCTTCTCTTTCAAGAGTCGCGTCTTCCAAGAACCATCAGCATTCTCCTTGCAGACTCTAGTATGAGCATGGCAGGACTCCTCATGCAGACCATTACCCAAAATCAGTTTGCTGCTCCGAGTACAGTCGGAACGACAGAAGCTGCCAAACTGGGAATGGTGTTGAGCCTCTTTGTCTTTCCGTCTGCGAGTCTGACCCAAAAGATGCTCTTTGCTTTTGGCTCATCTATTTTATTTACCCTCTTCTTCCTGGCCTTTATGACTATTTTTTCTGTAAAGGAAAGGTGGATGTTGCCCTTGATCGGGATCATCTATAGTGGGATTATCGGTTCTGTCACAGAAGTTATCGCCTATCGTTTCAATCTGGTTCAGAGTATGACTGCTTGGACCCAGGGCTCCTTCTCCATGATTCAGACTCATCAGTATGAGTGGCTCTTCTTAGGCCTCATTATCCTGATAGCCGTTTGGAAATTGTCCCAAACCTTTACCATCATGAATCTAGGAAAAGAAACCAGTGAGAGTTTAGGTATTTCCTACTCCCTACTGGAAAAGCTGGCTCTCTTTCTAGTGGCGCTAACGACAAGTGTCACCATGATTACCGTGGGTGCCTTGCCTTTTCTCGGAGTCATCGTTCCCAATCTGGTCCGCAAGCGCTATGGAGATAATCTGAGCCAAACCAAACTCATCGTCGCTCTGGTCGGCGCCAATCTGGTTCTGGCCTGCGATATCCTCTCTCGAGTCTTGATTCGACCCTATGAGCTGTCTGTCAGCCTCTTGCTAGGAATCATCGGTAGCCTCGTCTTTATCCTACTTCTATGGAGAGGGGGACGAAAAGATGCAGTTTAAAAGCAAACATACCAGGCTCTTCTGCCTTCTCATTATTCTGGCTATCGGAGCTTGTCTCCTCTACTTTTGGCCTATTAGTCACCTATCTGTCTTTGCTTGGAAACTTCGTTCTCAAAAGATTGTCGTTTATCTCTTGGTAGCTATCGCGACAGGGATTTCGACCATTAGTTTTCAAACGCTGACGGAAAATCGCTTCCTAACGCCTAGTATTTTGGGAATCGAATCCTTCTATGTCTTGTTGCAAACCCTGCTACTGGTTTTTGAAAGCAAATTTCTACAGCTTGAAAAGTCTCCTATCTTAGAATTTTTAATCTTACTTCTTGTCCAATCCCTCTTCTTTCTTGCCTTACAAGGCTACTTGAAGACACTGATGAAACAAGACCTGGTCTTCATCCTACTAATCTGTCTAGCACTCGGAAGTCTCTTTCGAAATATCAGTACCTTCCTTCAGGTCCTGATGGATCCAAACGAATACGATAAACTACAAAACAGTCTCTTTGCCTCCTTTCAACATCTCAACACTCCCATCCTAGCCATCGGTTCTCTGATCATCCTCGCTTTGACAATCTTTTTCTTTCGAAAAGCAGTCGTTCTGGATGTCTTGCACCTGCAAAGAGAAACAGCTCAGATACTGGGACTCGATGTTGAAAAAGAACAGAGAGAACTCCTCTGGGGCATCATGCTTTTGACCTCAACAGCCACTGCCTTGGTAGGGCCTATGGCCTTCTTCGGCTTTATGCTGGCCAATCTTACCTACCTAATAGTCAAAGATTATCGGCACAAGTTGCTCTTTATCGTAGCCATTCTGATTGGATTTATTAGTTTGACCTTGGGGCAAGCCCTCATTGAACGAGTCTTTGCACTGGAAATTCGCATCAGCATGATCATCGAGAGTGTGGGTGGCTTTTTATTCTTTATCTTACTATACAGGAGGGCACGTCGGTGAAACTGGAAAACATTGACAAATCCATTCAAAAACAGGATATTTTGCAAGGTATTTCCCTTGAAGTCAGTCCTCAGAAACTGACAGCCTTTATTGGTCCAAATGGTGCTGGAAAATCAACTCTCCTCTCCATTATGAGTAGACTGATCAAGAAGGATCAGGGAATTCTCAGTATCAAAGGTCGTGAAATTGAAAGTTGGAATTCGCAAGAACTGGCTCAAGAACTCACCATCCTAAAGCAGAAAATCAATTACCAAGCCAAATTGACTGTAGAAGAGCTTGTCAGCTTTGGACGTTTTCCATACAGCCGTGGTCGACTAAGGGCAGAAGACTGGGAAAAAATCCGAGAAACTCTAGACTATCTAGATCTGACCAACCTAAAAGATCGCTACATCGATAGCCTGTCTGGAGGACAGCTCCAGCGGGTCTTTATCGCCATGGTACTGGCCCAGGATACGGACTTTATCTTGCTAGACGAACCGCTCAACAACCTCGATATCAAGCAAAGTGTCAGCATGATGCAGATTCTTCGGAGACTGGTGGAGGAACTAGGCAAGACCATTATCATCGTCCTCCACGATATCAACATGGCCAGTCAGTATGCGGATGAAATTGTTGCCTTTAAAGACGGCCAAGTCTTTTGCAAGGGAACGACTACTCAAATCATGCAGCCTGACCTGCTCAGTCAACTCTATGAGATTCCCATCACTCTGGCGGATATCAATGGCAAAAAGATCTGTATCTATAGCTAGACAAGCAGAACTCATGTTAGAAAACCCTCTGTCTCTTAGCTAACAAGCCTATCTAAGAGCCCCTTACATCGTTATCACATTTTAAAAAGGAGAAATCATGAAAACATCCCTTAAACTTTATCTCACTGCCCTAGTGGCTAGCTTCTTGCTCCTACTTGGTGCATGTAGTACAAATACAAACTCAAGCACTAGCCAGACAGAGACAAGTAGCTCTGCTCCAACAGAGATAACCATTAAAAGTTCACTAGACGAGGTCAAACTTTCAAAGGTTCCTGAAAAGATTGTGACCTTTGATCTCGGTGCTGCGGATACTATTCGCGCTTTAGGTTTTGAAAAGAATATCGTCGGAATGCCTACAAAAACTGTTCCGACTTACCTAAAAGATCTTGCAGGAAATGTCAACAATGTGGGTTCCATGGTTGAGCCAGACCTAGAAGCTATTGCTGCTCTTGAACCAGATCTAATTATTGCTTCTCCACGTACCCAAAAATTCGTAGACAAGTTCAAAGAAATTGCTCCAACTGTGCTCTTCCAAGCAAGTAAGGACGACTACTGGACTTCTACCAAGGCTAATATCGAATCCTTAGCAAGCGCCTTCGGCGAAACTGGTACACAGAAAGCCAAGGAAGAATTAGCCAACCTAGACAAGAGCATCCAAGAAGTCGCAACTAAAAACGAAAGTTCTGACAAAAAAGCCCTTGCTATCCTCCTCAATGAAGGAAAAATGGCCGCCTTTGGTGCCCAATCTCGTTTCTCTTTCTTGTACCAAACCTTGAAATTCAAGCCAACAGATACTCAATTTGAAGACTCACGCCACGGACAAGAAGTCAGCTTTGAAAGTGTCAAAGAAATCAATCCTGACATCCTCTTTGTCATCAACCGTACCCTTGCCATCGGTGGTGACAACTCTAGCAACGATGGCGTCCTAGAAAATGCCCTCATCGCTGAAACCCCTGCCGCTAAAAACGGTAAGATTATCCAACTAACACCAGACCTCTGGTATCTAAGCGGAGGCGGACTTGAATCAACCAAACTCATGATTGAAGACGCTCAAAAAGCGTTGAAATAAGCAAGAAAACCCAACATCAAATGATGTTGGGTTATTTTTTTTCTTGATTTCGTTTGAGGGAAAAGTGGCCTGGGACGGGGTCCTTGCCTGTTTTCGACCAGGGATGGCAACGTAAAATCCGAGCCAAGCCCATCAAAACACCCTTGAAACCATGTTTTTCAATAGCCTGAATCATGTAGTTAGAACAAGTAGGCTCAAAACGACAAGAAGGTGGAAAGGCTGGTGAGATAAAACGTTGGTAAAAGCGCACAGGCGCTATTAAAATTCGTTTCATTATTTCTTGGTTACAGCCATGGTGTGTAGTTGGCTGATTTCTTTTTTATTAAGGCGACGGGATTCTCCCGGACGAAGACCTGTCAAGTCTAGGTGTCCAAAACGTGTCCGTGACAGTTTATCTACTTGAAGACCAACAGCTTCAAACATCTTTTTAACCTGATGATTACGTCCTTCATGGATGGTCAACTGAACTACAGAGCGATTTTTAACCGGATCCACTTTGAGAATTTCATAAACAGCTGGCTTGGTTTTCTTGCCATCAATCTCAAGACCACGAGTCAAGGGGCGGAGATTATCCTTATTGGCTACGCCTTTAACACGCGCAACATAGACCTTGTCAATCTCATTACGGGGGTGAATCATCTCATCCGTAAAGTCACCATCATTGGTCAAAATCAAAACCCCTGACGTATCCCAGTCCAAACGACCTACTGGGTAGATTCGCTCTTTGACATTGGGCAAGAGGTCGACAACAGTCTTGCGGCCCTTGTCATCTGTCACACTGGAAATCACTCCACGTGGTTTATTAAGCAGGTAGTAGACTTTTTCTTCGTTGTAGATAGGTTGGCCTTCAACTTCAACCTTGTCGCCTGACTTAATAGTCGTTGCGAGTTCACGCACCACTTGGCCATTGACCGTCACCAAGCCTTGCTTGATCAACTCTTCTGCTTTTCTCCTACTGGCCACACCTGCGTGGGCAATATATTTATTGATTCTCATCTTCTTCTATCCTTTCACCAAATAATTGGCTTTCTTGAGCCTGAATCTCAAGCTCATCAATCACTGGCAGTTCTTCCAAATGGTTAATTCCCATGTAATCTAGGAAATAATCCGTAGTTACATAGAGGTTGGGACGGCCCAAAACTTCTTTTTTTCCATCTTCTTTAATCAAGTCAAAGGCCTGCAACTTTGCCAAGGCCCCACTCGAGTTAACCCCACGAATAGCATCAATCTCTATCCGCGTGATAGGCTGCTTGTAGGCAATGATGGACAAGGTCTCAAGAGCAGCCCGAGACAGACTCTGGTTGATGGGTGCCTTGGAGTATTCCTTCAAAATCGCTGCAAATTGAGGCTTGGTGACCAATCTGTAAGCGCCACCTGTCTCGATCAGGGACAAGCTCGAATCCTGGTCTTTCTCATACTTTTGGGCTAATTTTTCTAAACTCTGTTGGATGCCTGTCGGTGGCAGAAAGAGGAGTTCAGCCAACTGACGGACCCGAATCCCATCTTCACCTGCTACAAACAAGAGCGCTTCTATTTCTGCTAAAGTACTCATCTTTCCTCTCTATCAAGTCTAGCTTTGTGCCTCTTGACTTTCTTCCTTCTTTTCCATGAGATAGATATCTCCGAAACTCTCCTCTTGCACGAGGATCAGTTCCTGGGTTTTGATTAACTCTAGGGTTGCCAAAAAGAGGGTAATAACCTCTTGAACATTCTGGGCTTCCTTGAACAAATCCTGTAAACACAACTGGTCTCGTCCAGCCAAGGACTCTTTTACGATGACCATCATGTCCTCAATCTTATACTCATCCCGCAAGATGGTCGTGTGATTCTGTGCGAACTCCTCTTTTTTCTTGGCTAGGATATTTGAAAAAGCCAAAAAGAGGTCAATGGTCGTCTTGTCATGCACAAGCTCCGCATCCTCGTAAATCAACTCTGTTGGCGCTTTGGAATAGTACCGGGCCCGATCTTGGTGCTTAGCCTCCAAGTGCTCACCCAAGAGTTTGAACTTGCGGTATTCTTCGATTTGAGAGAGAAGGTCCTGCTCCAGGTCATCCTCCAAGTCTGTCACTTCTGCTACCTTTGGCAAGAGCTTGCGACTCTTGATCAGCATCAGCTGACTAGCCATGACCATATACTCGCCCGTCACTTCCAGACGCATTGCCTGCAAGGTTGAGACATAGGCTAGGTACTGTTCGATAACTTCTGTAATGGGCACATCGTAAATATCCATCTGGTACCTAGAAACCAAGTGCAAGAGCAGGTCCAGGGGCCCTTCAAAATCTTTTAATTTAATATCCATTATCTATATTTTTCTAAGGTCAGGACTGTTTTTAATCCTAATTTTTTTGCAATTTCGTACAAATCGACCTTGTTTTCTATCTGTCTTAGAATGAACTGTTCCCGCAAGGCTTGAGCGGATAAGGTTGGGAAACCCTTCTCCTTGACAAAGGACTCCAGCTGACGAAAGGCCCACTGACGAGAATAGGCTTTCCCTGCCCTTTCAAAGAGATAGGTCTGCCCCATCAAGGGTTCTAGCTCTGGAATCAAGATCGTGGGTATGGTGACAATCCTCTGTTGGGAAGCCTTGCTGATTCTCAACACTTGAAAATCCAGATTGATATCTGCAACCTTGAGGGCTAAAATCTCACTAGGCAAGAGCCCTAGCTCCAAGATAAGAAGCGCCAGCAAGCGTCCTTCTGGATAATTACTTTCCTGCCAAAAAGAGTCTAAGTCTAGAATCTCTGGCTTTTCAGTCTTCTTTTCAGCTTGCTTGGCTAATTCCAGACGGTAAAAACTGTCCACTTCACCTTTTTGATAGAGAAAGTAGAGAAATTGGTTGCAGGCCGAAAGTTTTCGCTTCTGGGCGCTAATTTTTAGATTGGCTAGCTGGCCTTGGTAAATCTTAAGACTGGTCTCAGAGATCCGCTCACCCACAATGTCTAAAAATTGCTCCAGATCATACTTATAGGACTGCTTGGAATTGGCAGACAAGTCCTGTTTTTCCTCTAAAAAGGCTGAAATCCTATCTCTCATTTGCATCGAATCTCATATTCCTTACTAAAGTCATGCAATAGGGCATTGACGGCCTTGAGGATGGACTTGCGCGTGATGATTCCTTGGAAAATTCCTTCATCATCTACCACTGGCAAGAAAGGTTCATCCACCAGTTTATGGAGGACCTCTGTGATGTTATAGTCTGGAGCGACAACTGCCACATCTGTCTTGGTCATATTGACGATGTCTGTCGTTGCCATCTGTTCATCCGTCAAACCTTGCTCCATTTGATAAGCCAAAATGTCTCTCAGCCCAATGGTTCCAACAAAGCGTTTGTCAAAGGTCACAACAGGAATACGCGTGTAGGTGATTTGACTCAACACTAAAATCGCATGGTCAGCGTTATGGGTATCAATCAAGGCTGCTAGATTCTCAGCAGGAGTAAGAAAAGTCTCTTCCTGCTCCAGTAAAAATGCTTCAAATTCCTTGGCAATCATCGAGTAAACTCCTTGGACAAGCCTGGATAAACCTCATGATCACGTGTCAAAAAGTCTACTTTGAAATAGCTGTCATCAATCTCCACACGGGCATAGAGACACTCTCTGATAGCCCCTCGTGGTTGGCTGATGGAGCCTGGATTGAGAAAGAGTGTTTTGCCTTCCATCCAAGCATTTGGCACATGCAAGTGACCATAGAGACAGATATCGGCATCTTCTTCCTGAGCCCAGTAGTACAACTTTTGAAAATTGAAATTAATGTCAAACAAGTGACCATGGGTTTGGATAATCTTGGTCGGACCAAGTTGTGTCACCAAACGTTCTGGGTAGCCAGCATAAAAGTCCATGTTGCCTTTGACGACATGGATACCCTCCCAGAGGGGAGAATCTGGACGGAGTTCTGAGTCACCATCGTGAAAAATGGCATCAACTTTACCCAGATAGCGGTCACGGATTTCTTCCACAATCAAGCTATCTCCGTGGGAATCACTCATTACAATGATGGTTTGCTTTGCCATGATGGAAATACCTCCAAAAGTTTCTTAACGGCTAAGGCACGGTGGGATTGGCTATTTTTTTCTTCAAGGGTTAATTCAGCTGCTGACTTGCCTGTCTCTCCCACAAGGAAGAGGGGATCATAACCAAAGCCATTTTCACCCTTGGGTTCAAAGTTGATATAACCTGGCCAGTCAGCTTCAACCACCAAGCTTTCCTTGTTTGGACTAGCTACGACTAGGGTTGTGTGGAATTGAGCTGAGCGGTCCTTGAGTTCAAAGACCATGGCCAATTCATGCAAGAGTTTGGCATTGTTTTCTCGGTCAGTCGCTCCCACTCCTGCAAAACGGGCTGACCAGACTCCTGGCAAACCGCCGAGGACATCGACTTTGAGACCTGAGTCATCTGCTAGCACCATCTTACCTGTTAATTGGGAAATAGTTTCTGCTTTAAGTCGAGCATTTTCTTCAAAGGTCATGCCAGTTTCAGCTACTTCAGGCAGATCTGGATAGTCATTGAGATTTTCCACATCGTAGCCTAACTTGTCAAAGATAGCTCGGAATTCCTTGGTCTTGCCCTCGTTACGAGTTGCAATCAATAAGGTTTCTCTGACCTTGTTAGTTTCAAAGAAGGTTTCTACATCGACTCCTTCTTTAGGCAATTCGACATGCAAAAGCTGTCCATTTTCAACCAAGAGCAGGGCTCCCTGACGTTGGATGACTTCCAGATTGCGACCTGCTTCGGCATTTAAAATCTCAACGATAAAGGAGAGCAGACGGAAGTTAGAAGACCAGCGCATCACCGTTATCGTAATCGGAAAGCCGTTTTCCTCGTCACGAAAAATCCGTGCTAAATCCATAAAATCAAGCTCGAGAGGATCTTTGATAAGGCTATAGATGCCTCCATAGACATCCCAGACACCGACATACCAGTCCTGGTCATCCTTGTATTCATAAATTTTGTTTGTCATAAAGTTACATGCTCCACATGAATCTCTTTTTCCAGCCATTCTGCTCCAATCTGGGCAAAACTTTGGCTATTGGCTGTTGTGTAAAAACGATGTTGAAGAGGTCCCGCATCTCGGCTACGGTTGATTTCAAAATAGTTCAGCAAAACCGAGATATCCCGTACACACTCTGCCCCACTATCGATGAGCTGAACCTTTGGTCCCATGACATTTTGGATGATAGGGCGAAGGAGTGGGTAATGGGTACAGCCCAAAATCAGGCTATCCACCTTGCCGACCAAAGGACGCAGGGTTTCATAAACCACTTTCTTGGTAACACTGGTTGACAGGGCACCAGACTCCACCAAGGGGGCAAACTTGGGACAGGCCAAACTTTCCACTTGTAAATCTGGATCCAAATCATGGATTTTTTGACGATAGATGTCTGATTGGACCGTCATGGGCGTTCCAATGACACCGATTTTCCCACCTTGACTGGACTTGATAGCTGCCGAAGCTCCTGGCAAAATCACACCTAGGACAGGAATATCTAGTTGGGCCTTGATTTCTTCCCAGACGACCGCAGTCGCAGTATTACAAGCAATGACAATCATTTTGACATCCTTGGTCAAGAGAAAGTTGACCAACTGCCAAGTATATTCACGGATTTGCTCAGCAGGACGGGGACCATAGGGCGCCCGTGCCGAATCTCCAATATAGACGATTTCTTCATGGGGAAGCTGGCGCATGAGCTCACGAACAACGGTTAAGCCACCGACACCCGAATCCAAAAAACCAATTGGTCGATTATCCATACAGTCTTCTTTCTAGTCTTTTTTCTGATTGATAGTTCATCATGATTACTCGTCCTAAATGAACGGATAGACAGCTTGATAGAATGGCAACTGCCTCTCTTTTAATCATAATCAAATATCAATAGAATGCAAGGAAAAAGTCTTATCCTTGAGAACTATTGAACATAGTGAGAAGTCTGGAACTTTCATCCCAGACTTTTCCTATTTATTTCTTTTTGTTCTTAGCAAGGGCTGCTTTTTGTTGGCGGATGATTTGGTGGTAAACTTGTTGTACCTTGGCTTCGCTTGGTTTTTGACCATTTGCGCTCAAAAGAGCACGAACTGCCTCAGCGTTCAAACGTGGGTTGTCCGCAAATTCTTTTTCGATTTGCTTACGAACCAAGTACATCCCTCCAAGAGCTCCTCCTAGAAAAGCTAGCACAATCAAGACAATCTCTAAAAGTAAATCCATTCTTTTTCTCCTGTTTCTTTTTGAGTCTTCTATATTATACCATAAAGTGACTTTCCTGACTAGTTTGTTTTACGCTTTCAGGGAGGGGGTTAAGCTAATTCTAAGTCAGTCTTACAATCAGAATGAACTATAAAATTACGAATAATTCCACCCTTTCCTCTCTTTCTTCTACTTTTTTAAGAAAAAGCAATCTCAAATATGTTTTTCACCAAAAACCTCTTGACAAATGCTAAGCGACCATTAGAATGGGAGGTAAGGAGATAAATAGAAACAAAATAAACGAAACTGCTTCATAAAATGTAAGCGGTTTCGAACAAACAAAGGAGGGTTTTATGAAAAAACACTTTTGGGACAAATCCTGTCGCTATAGCATCCGTAAACTAACGGTTGGGACTGCTTCTGTTTTACTGGGGGCTGTTTTTCTAGTCAACCATACTGTAGCCGCAGACAGTGTTGAGGTCAAACAAACTGAACCGACCTCTGTCGAATCTATCACTAAGCCTGATAGTGAATCCAAAGCTGCTAAAGCGACTGAAACTACAAATCCGTCTCTAGCAGAAAGTCCAGTAGTTTCTGAAAGTAAGCCAGCTAACGAGACTCAGACGACAAATAGTCAAGCTAGTGAAGAAGCCATTGTAGAAGCTAAAGAAAATAAGGAACCTGAAAAAGCAGATCAGCCCGTGACAAAGCAAGAAAACTATCAACTCAACTACGATCATCCAACAGCTCCTTCCTATGATGGATGGGAAAAACAAGCCCTTCCAGTCGGAAATGGCGAGATGGGAGCCAAGGTCTTTGGTCTGATTGGTGAAGAAAGAATCCAGTATAACGAAAAGACTCTCTGGTCTGGTGGTCCCCAGCCCGATAGCAGCGACTATAATGGTGGGAACTACAAGGATCGCTACAAGGTCTTGGCAGAAATTCGTAAGGCTCTTGAAGATGGAGACCGCCAAAAAGCCAAACGCCTAGCTGAAAGAAATCTCGTTGGGCCTAATAATGCCCAATATGGTCGCTACCTAGCCTTTGGTGATATCTTCATGGTCTTTAATAACCAGAAGAAAGGGTTAGATACTGTAACTGATTATCATCGTGGTTTGGATATCACAGAAGCCACTACGACAACTTCTTACACCCAAGATGGGACCACCTTCAAACGCGAAACCTTCTCCAGCTATCCTGATGATGTCACCGTGACCCACTTGACCAAAAAAGGAAACAAGACACTTGACTTTACCCTTTGGAACAGCTTAACAGAGGACTTACTTGCTAATGGTGACTACTCTTGGGAATATTCCAACTATAAGAACGGACATGTTACTACAGATGAAAATGGAATCCTTCTAAAAGGAACTGTCAAAGATAACGGCCTCAAATTTGCATCCTATTTAGGAATTAAAACGGATGGAAAAGTCACTGTTCAGAATGAGACTCTAACCGTCACAGGTGCAAGCTATGCAACCCTCTATCTCAGCGCCAAGACAAACTTTGCTCAAAATCCTAAAACCAACTATCGAAAAGACATCGACCTCGAAAATACGGTTAAAGGGATTGTAAAAGCAGCTAAGGCCAAGGACTACGAGACACTTAAAAAGGACCATATCAAGGATTATCAAAGTCTCTTTAATCGCGTTAAACTAAATCTAGGTGGAAGCAAGACTGCTCAAACGACAAAAGAGGCCCTTCAAAGCTATAACCCTAGCAAAGGGCAAAAACTGGAAGAACTATTCTTCCAATATGGTCGTTATCTACTGATTAGTTCGTCTCGTGATAAGACGGATGCCCTTCCTGCCAACCTACAAGGAGTCTGGAATGCCGTAGACAATCCACCTTGGAACGCTGACTACCACCTCAATGTCAATTTGCAAATGAACTATTGGCCAGCCTACATGAGCAACCTTGCTGAAACTGCCAAGCCAATGATTAATTACATTGACGATATGCGCTATTATGGTCGTATCGCTGCCAAAGAATACGCTGGTATCGAATCCAAAGACGGACAAGAAAATGGTTGGCTGGTTCACACTCAAGCAACACCATTTGGCTGGACAACTCCTGGTTGGAATTACTATTGGGGTTGGTCGCCAGCAGCTAATGCCTGGATGATGCAGAACGTCTATGACTACTATAAATTCACCAAGGATGAAACTTATCTCAAAGAAAAGATTTATCCTATGCTCAAGGAAACCGCTAAGTTCTGGAACTCCTTCTTGCACTATGACCAGGCCAGTGATCGTTGGGTGTCTTCTCCATCCTACTCACCAGAACACGGGACCATCACCATCGGAAATACCTTTGACCAGTCGCTAGTCTGGCAGCTATTCCACGACTACATGGAAGTCGCTAACCATCTGAAAGTCGACCAAGACTTAGTCACAGAGGTCAAGGCTAAATTTGACAAACTAAAACCACTTCATATCAACAATGAGGGCCGCATCAAGGAATGGTACGAAGAAGACAGCCCACAATTCACCAACGAAGGCATTGAAAACAACCACCGCCACGTTTCCCATCTAGTTGGTCTCTTCCCAGGTACGCTCTTTAGCAAGGACCAGGCTGAATACCTAGAGGCTGCGCGTGCTACCCTCAACCA
This sequence comes from Streptococcus oralis, assembly GCF_003944215.1. Taxonomy (GTDB): domain Bacteria; phylum Bacillota; class Bacilli; order Lactobacillales; family Streptococcaceae; genus Streptococcus; species Streptococcus oralis_BI. Next base: position 48,789 of record NZ_RJVZ01000011.1, read on the forward strand.
CCGTGGAGATGGTGGGACTGGTTGGTCTAAGGCTAATAAAATCAACCTCTGGGCTCGTTTGCTGGACGGTAACCGCGCCCATCGTTTACTCGCCGAACAGCTCAAGTATTCAACCCTAGAAAACCTTTGGGATACCCACGCACCATTCCAAATCGATGGAAACTTTGGAGCAACCAGTGGGATGGCAGAAATGCTCCTCCAATCTCATACTGGCTATATTGCTCCATTGCCAGCCCTTCCAGATGCTTGGAAAGACGGTCAAGTTTCTGGTTTGATTGCCCGAGGAAACTTTGAAGTCAGCATGAAGTGGAAAGATAAGAACTTGCAAAGCTTGTCCTTCCTGTCAAATGTCGGTGGAGACCTGGTTGTAGACTATCCAAATATCGAAGCCAGTCAGATCAAGGTCAATGGCAAACCAGTCAAGGCAACGACTCTTAAAAACAATCGCATCCAACTAGCAACGCAAAAAGGTGACGTCATTACCTTTGAACACTTCCCTGGTCGTGTAACCAGTCTGACAGCAGTTCGACAAAATGGAGTCACTGCCGAACTCACCTTCAATCAGGTAGAAGGCGCTACCCACTATGTCATCCAAAGACAAGTAAAAGATGAATCTGACCAAACCTCTGCAACTAGAGAATTTGTAACCAATCAAACCCACTTTATTGACCGATCGCTGGATCCTCAACTCGCCTACACCTATACCGTCAAGGCGATGCTGGGCGAACTTTCCACACAAGTGTCTGAACAAGCAACTGTAGAAACACCTAGTGAATTGATGGATGACCGAGATGGCCGTATCCAGTACGGAGCTGCCTTTGGAAACTGGGCAGACTCAGAATTATTTGGAGGAACAGAGAAATTTGCTGACCTTTCAAAAGGGGACTACACAGACGAAGACATCACTGCCACCATTCCTTTCACTGGCGTTGGTATCGAAATCTATGGACTAAAATCGTCTGAACTAGGTCTTGCTACTGCTAAAATTGATGGCAAAGAAGTCGGTGAGCTTGATTTTCATACTGCTGGGGCAACTGAAAAAGGAAGTCTCATCGGCCGCTTCACAGGATTATCAGACGGACCTCATACATTGACTCTTAGCGTTAAACGTGAGCACAAAGGACGTGGTAGTGAACGCTCGAAAATTTCATTAGATTACTTCAAGATCCTAGCAGGAACAGGCAACACGATTGAAAAGATGGATGATCGCGACCCTCGCGTCCAGTACGGTTCCCAGTTTAAGGACTGGTCTGACCCTGAACTCTACGGAGGTACGGAAAAATACGCTGACATCAACAACAGCGACTCTAGTGCAGCTTCAGAAGCTCAGGCAACCATTTCCTTTACAGGGACGGGCATTCGTATCTATGGTTTGAAGAGCCTTGCCCTTGGACGAGCACGTGTTACACTAGATGGCAAAGAAATGCCAAGCCTAGATTTCTATACTTCAGGTGCAACTGAAAAGAGAGCCTTTATTGGCGAATTTACAAATCTTACTGACGGTCCGCACACCCTGACATTACAAGTTGACCCAGATTCGCCAGAAGGCCGCAAGAAAATTTCTCTAGACTCCTTTGATATTATCAAAACCCCTGCTGTTGGTATAGATAGTCCAAGTATCGCTCCTCTCAAGGAAAACGACAAAGAAATTTCCTTAAGCCTACCATCTGGAGACTGGGAAGCCATCGCTGTAACCTTCCCAGGTGTCAAAGATCCTCTGGTATTGCGCAAAGTGGACGAAACGCATCTGGTTACAAGTGGGGATCAGACCGTGCTATCAATCCAAGACAAGCAAGTTCAAATCCCAATCCCTGAGGCTACTGATCGACAAACTGGAAAAGCGATTGAAGCTTATGCCATTCAAGGAACTACCACAAGTAGTCCTGTCGTAGCCGTCTTTACTAAAAAAGATGAGAAGAAGGTTGATGAGAAGCAGCCAACTACAAGCAAGGGGGACGAACCAGCTCCTACTGTTGAAATTCCGGAATATACTGATCCTATCGGAACTGCAGGACAAGAAGAGCCACCTACAGTTGAAAAGCCTGAATATACTGATCCTATCGAAACTGCGGGAGAACAAGAAGCTCCTACTGTTGAAATTCCTGAATACACCGAGCCTATCGGAACTGCGGGTCAAGAAGTGCCACCTACAGTTGAAAAGCCTGAATATACTGATTCTATCGGAACGGCGGAGCAAGAGGAGGCCCCTACTGTTGAAAAACCTGAATACACCGAACCTATTGGAACCGCAGGTCAAGAAGATCCGCCTACTGTTGAAAAGCCTGAATACACCCAACCTATCGGGACTGTTGGGCAAGAGGAAGCCCCTACTGTTGAAAAACCTGAGTACACTGGCGCTATCGAAACTAGTGGAGATCAGGCTACTCCAACCCTCACCCGACCTGAGTATCAGTTGCGCACCTTGAAAGATAAAAAGACAGGAGTCGAAATCATCGGTGGAGCTGCTGACTTGGAAGGAATTTCTCACATCTCTAGCCGACGTGTCCTAGCTCAAGAACTCTTTGGCAAGACCTATGATGCTTACGACCTACAACTTAAAAATCCAACAGATCATAGCTTGCAGCCAAAAGGCTCTGTTCTGGTTCGCTTGCCTATTTCAGCTAAAGTAGAAAATGTCTACTACCTCACTCCGACCAAGGAATTGCAAGCCCTTGATTTCGACGTTCGAGATGGAAAGGTAGAATTCATCACTAATCATTTCAGTACCTATGCTGTCATCTATCAAGCTGCTGGAACAAGCTCTAACACTGAGGAAAAACCAAGTGCTTCAGATGTAGAAACCTTAGCACACGGCGCTGAAGACCTTTCAGCCAGTCCTAGCCTTGCTAAAGCTGAAAATCATTCTCCTAAAGAAGAACTTCCAGCAACAGGAGAAGTGTCCAACCCACTCCTCTTCTTAGCAGGCCTCAGCCTAGCCCTCACAGCCACTTTTATGTTAAAAGGAAGAAAGGATGACTCCAACTAACCTTTAAGCACACAAAAACAGGATGAAGATCACCTTCAGCCTGTTTTATTTTTTACAGTAGGTATAAAAAGGCTAGGGTCAAGAGACTTGCTAGAAGTCCAACTCCCCAAAAGAAGAAGTCAACCTTCCACTCGCTCCAAGGATTGCCCTTGCCTGAGAATCCTCCAAGTTCAAAATGGTGGTGGACAGGTGTCATACGGAAAATACGCTTCCCACCACTAAGTTTGAAGTAGGTAACCTGCATCATAACAGAGCTTGTCTCAAAGACATAGATAATCCCAATCAGCAAAAGGGTCCATTCTTGGTGGAGAGCCATAGAGATTGCTGCCAGCATCCCACCTAAAGCCAAACTTCCCACATCACCCATGAAGACCTTGGCAGGCTTATGGTTAAAGACGAAGAAGCCTAGCAAACCACCAATCATAGCAAGAATCACAAGAAGGATATCCTGTTGATTTTGCATATAAGCAATCACACCGTAGGCCGACAAGCTAATCACCACGGAAATACTTGCTAAGCCGTCGATCCCGTCCGTCAGATTCACCGCATTTGAAAAGCCAACTAGCCAGAAAAGGGCAAAGAAAATATAGAAAATTCCCAGATGAACTTGGTAGCCAAAGACTGAAAGCATGTCGCCACCACGCTCATAAAAGAGGTAGAAAATCACTCCTCCAAGCAGCTGGAGAGCAAGTTTTTGCTTAGGATTCAACCCTTCGTTGATTTTACGAAAGACCTTGAGAAAATCATCCAAAAAGCCTACCAAACCATACAAAACCAAGATAAACAAAATCATGCCGACATTGTTGGTCAATTGTTGGGTAAAGAGAGCAACCAGAAAACTCACCACTACTGCAACGATAAGGAAGACAAGACCTCCCATGGTTGGAGTCCCAGCTTTAGCTTGGTGTTGTTTGACATCCTCGTGCATCTGCTGACCCGTAATCTGTGCTTTTCGATAAAATCGGATAAAAGCTGGAATACCTATCAAGGTCAATAGAAAGGCTAGAACTCCAGCACTAATGGAACTAATCATCTTAATCTCCTAAAGTTATTTTCATTTTTTTAATGTCTTTGAGGGCTGTATTGGCACGGACACTTTGTTTTTTGACCGTTTTGCCACTACCTTCCCACTCGACTTCTATATTCAGCCATTTGGCAAATGTTTGCACATTTTCATCTGTCCAGCCATACATATCAGGCATTTCTTCGACCTTATCAGACAAAATCAAGATCTGCTGATTGGCTTCCAAATTATCTCCTTCAGAAACCGAGAGTTCCTTGATCTTGGTTCCTGTTCCGATAACGATTGGTTGGACAAGGTTGCGACGCAATTCTTCTGCTAGGTCACCCGGCGTAAAGTCCTTGGTAGCTGGCATAGCATAGCTTGTCGTCTTGCTGACCTGATCCAAGCTCTTGGCAGTTGACTGAAGATTGAGGGATTCTTTCATAGCAGAAGCTCGCTCAAGGATTGGGTTGGCAAACTCTCCCAGCTGAACACCCGAATAATGCTCTGGCTGTTGCACCGTTACATAGAGGATAAAGTCAGGATTTTCTGCAGGATGCATCGACACAACAGAGAAGATATAGTTGGTTTCACCTGTCAGGTAACCTCCATTTTTCTCATCGGCAATCTGAGCAGTCCCTGATTTCAGGGCGACATTCTGACCTGGAACATTGACAATTGCTTTTCCTGTGCTATGGTTGTACATGGTACCATAGACAGGATCTGTTCCGGCCATGACCATGTGATCCCGAGTAGAGGATGCTGCTGCTTTTGACACAGGATTTCCGACGATTTCCTTTTGAGACTTACGGACAGACTGGTCATTTGGATCATAGAGGGCGCTGATAAATTTCGGCTCCAACATAACCCCATCATTGGCAATAGCTGTAAAGGCACGAAGCATCTGGGTCTGGGTAACAGAGATCCCTTGTCCAAATGAACTCATAGCAATATTGACAATGTTATCCGCAGGTAATTGACCTGTATACTCATCAGAGAGACCGAAACGGGTCGGTACCCCAAACTTAAAGCGGTTAAGATAGTCGAGCCATGTCGCATCGCCCATCTTTTGCTCAAGCAGGGTCATCCCGATATTACTTGAGTGGGCAAAACCTTGGGAGAAGGTCATAGTGCCACCACTGGTCAACCCTTCATTGACGTCCCAGTCACGAATGGTCGCATCAGCTATTTTTAATTCACTACTGTTAAAGTATTCGCCACCGGGGAAGGTATTGTTATCAATAGCTGAGGCCAACATCATCACCTTCATAGTGGATCCTGGCTCATAGTTACTTTGATAGAGAATATCACGCCAGACAAAGTCTTTTGTGATGCCATCCTTGGTATCTGCATTGAAGGTCGGACGTTGGGTCGTAGCCAGGATTTCCCCTGTTTTAGCGCTGACCAAGGTAGCCGTCATATACTTGCCTTTTACCTTTTCCTGGAAGGCATCCATCTGGGTTTCCATAAAGGATTGCAAGGGACTAGAAAGGGTTGTGTACACATCCTTTCCATCTACCGTTTGTTGGGAAGCTTGATCTGTACCCGGAACAATATTTCCCAGACGATCCTTCTCATAGGTGATAATCCCATCTGTACCTGCAAGAATGCTATTTAAAGAACTCTCCAAACCTGATGTCCCAATCAAGCGTTTGGTGCCATCCTCATTTTCATGGAGTTGTGCGAGTCCGATAAAGGAAGAAGCAAACTGTCCATTGGGATAACTACGGTTAGGGCTAGTTGTAAAGTCAACTCCCTCAACGCCAGCAGTTTTGAGGTCATTTTTAATGGCCATCATATTGGCATAGGTGATCCCATTTCCCTTAGTACCAAAAGATACCTGTTTTAGATCTGGCTGAGAAAGTTGTTCTTTGACATAGGACTCCTCCATATCCAGATACTTATGGAAAATTTCAGCCACCTTATTAAATTGAGAATCCTCTACATAGAGAATTTTGCCTGTTGCTGACTTGTAGGTCTTGTCAATAACGGCATAAATATTGTAAGAAGTCGCATCTTCTGCAATAGGTGTTCCATTTCGATCGTAGATGGTTCCCCGTTTTGCAGGAATCGTCTTGGTTGTTTGATGGACCTTATTTGCTTCTTGAACCAAGTCCTTACCAAATTTTTTACCCGTTCCGATAATGACCGCAAAGTTGACCAAAAAGACAGCGAAGAGTATGACAGCCAATAAACTCAGGCTTTTTCCTACTCTTCTGCGGTTTTCTTCTGGAGATTTACGATTACGAACGGCATAACGGATGATTTTTTCTTTCCACTGTTTCATTTCTTACTCCGCTGCTCGGATATTTTCGTTATTCAGCTGCAAATCTTTGGAATTTGCAATCTCTTTCAAACGTTCTGAACGAATCAATTCATTGACCTCTTGCTTGGCATCGTCTAGCTCGGTTTTCTTTTCTTCGATTTGAGCATTAACCTTGGTCAATTCATTCTGAACTTGTAATAGCTTGGTCTGCATAAACACAACGCTAATTGCCAGGATAATCATTGTTGCAGCAATCGAAACATAGAAGGCCTTTTCCACACGTGAAAAACCTTTAAACTTCGTTTGCAATAACTGGCTTGTTTTTTCGATTCTTTCTGCCATGCTTTTCCTCTTACTTGTGAATTTTTCTAGCCACGCGCAACTTGGCCGAATGGGAACGATTGTTGGCTTCTAGCTCTTCGGCACTTGGCAAGATTGGCTTACGGGATACCAATTCCATCTTAGGCTTAAGGTCATCTGGAATGAAGGGCAAGCCTTTGGGAACTTCCACTGTTGAAGCTTCCTTGAATAATTGCTTGGTCAAACGGTCTTCCAGCGAATGGAAGGTAATGACCGAGATTCTACCATCCAGAGCCAGCATGTCCATGGCCTGCTGGATGGATTCATCTGCCGCACCCAGCTCATCATTGACTTCGATTCGGATAGCCTGAAAAATCTGCTTGGCAGGGTGTCCCTTTTTCTTGAGCTCCTTGGCAGGCTTGGCCGACTTGATAATCTCTGCCAACTCTGTCGTTGTCTCAATTGGTTTCACCTCACGCGCTTGCTCAATCTTGCGGGCAATCTGTTTAGAAAACTTATCCTCCCCATACTTGAAAAAGATCCGAACCAAGTCATGATAGTCATAATGATTGACCACCTCATAGGCTGTCAGACTAGCTTCCTGATTCATGCGCATATCCAGTGGCGCATCCTTTTTATAAGAAAAACCACGCTCACGCTGATCCAGCTGAGGACTGGACACTCCCAAGTCATAACAAATTCCATCAATTTCTCGGACACCAGCCTCCTGCAAACGTGCCTGTAAATGACGGAAGTTATCCTTTATAAAAGTCACCATCCCCTTCTCAATGTAGGGTGCCAAGCGTTTTTGCGCATTGTTAATGGCATTCTGGTCCTGGTCAAAGGCATAGAGATGGCCTTTTTCGCTCAATTTACTTAATAAATATTCGCTATGGCCCGCTCCACCCAAAGTCGCATCAACGTAGATACCGTCAGGCTTTACGTCGAGCATATCAATCGTTTCATGGAGTAAGACCGTTACATGATGAAATTCTTTTGTCATATCCTATCTATTTTACCACAAATCCGACTAGCTTGCACTAGTCAGACAAATAGGGCAAAAAAAGTAAGATTTCTTTAAGAAATATGTCAAATATGCTTGACATCTATTTCACAGAAGAATATAATATAGTCAAATATATGCGACACAAATCAGAAAGGAGAACAGATGAATCGTGTGAAAGAATTTCGCAAGGAACTAGGCATTTCTCAGCTCGAGCTAGCCAAGGATATCGGTGTCTCGAGACAGACCATCAATATGATTGAAAACGACAAGTACAATCCAACCCTGGAACTCTGTCTCAATCTCGCCCGCAGCCTCCAAACTGACCTCAATAGTCTCTTTTGGGAGGATAATTTTTAAAAAAGGAGCAAACTCATGAAAAAAGAAACCTTCACTGAAAAACTTATCAAACGCATTTATGGCATTTCAGGACCACTTGATGAACACAAACGACGCGAAGCTGACCGCATCGGAAATAAAATCTTTGTGATTCTCTTTTACCTCATGACTTTAGGTAATCTTATTCCCTTTGTCCTCGCTTATAAATATCCGCAAATTGTCGCTGTCGGCTATCCTCTTGTGGTATTCGGCATTTCGATGATTTCTGCTCTCTATGTGGTCTCCCAAACCAGGAAAACAGGCATCACAGCCATTGATCTAGATATGTTGAGCCAAAAAGAAAGCAAGCAACTACATTTACCTGGTCTGAAAGCAGGTCTGTTCTTTGGCATAGCGATATTTTTTATAATGCCACTCATCGATACTCTAACAAGTGAAAATCCCAATTTCATCAGTTCTCTTCTGAATTCAAAACATATTTTAAAAACTATACTGGGAGCGTTCTTTTTTGGACTGATGATGCAAATTGTTGTCTCTCTTCGCATTCGAAAAGCAAAGAAAGACCAAGAAGACGACTAGGAGGTGTCTTATGAAATCACTAGCGAGACTACTGATCAGTCATGTTTTTATCAGTATCTTTATTACCCTTTTCCTACTTTCTGGACATATTGAGCACCCTTTCTTGATTATCTTTCTTTTATTCCTTCCTGTATTGAACAAGGGACAGAGATTCCAGAAAATCCAATCAAAAAAAATACGTCTTCTAAACGCATCTCTCTGTTTTATCCTCGTATCCTTTCCACAACTTTTAACAAATACTATGGATTGGAGATATCTGGTATTTCTAATAATCTGTATCATTTTTAGTTTGGTTTACTTCTATACTCTCTATCAACTCTTTAAAGAAGTCAATCAAAAATCGCTCATTTAGGAGAACACTCCCATGAAAAAAGAAGATTTCACCACTCGCTTACTCAAACTATTCTTTCACATACAAGGCCCCTTTGATGAATGCCGCCAAGAGATAATCTACAGAGCTTGTGCCCGAGCCTTGATTCAAATCGTTTACTCTTCCCTCCTACTCTTCTTGTTCTATCTCCTATTTGGACGCTTCATAGAGTTGGTTCGAGATGCCATGCCCTACCTCTATTTTGGACTTATCTTCGTCCTCTCATCTAGGGCGAGACTAGCAATTCGCGACTTACATTTAGACAAGGATGACCAGTCCGAAATCCATCACAAAAGCTACAGCAAAAGCCAGATCAAAGTTCGTAGTTGGGGTGTATTCGTCAGTATTCCAATTGGCTTGTTTGTCTTATCTGCCTTTCACAAACTCTTTGTTCAGCATCTTCCCCTCGATACCTTTTGGGACAATCTCTCCCAGTTCGATAAAATACTCCCTTTACTAGTCTTGGGTTTGGGAATTGGTGCCATCTTTGGAACCATGACCTACGCCTTTTTATCGGAACACGAGGTAAAACACTCTGAACCAGTAACGCATAAGGAAAATATAGAAAAATGACCAGCATATATGATTTTTCCGTTTTGAACCAAAACGACCAAGCAACTCCACTGGAGAGTTATCGTGGTAAAGTTCTCTTGATTGTCAACACTGCTACTGGATGTGGTTTAACGCCCCAGTATCAGGGACTTCAAGAACTCTATGAACGCTATCAAGAGCAGGGTTTTGAAATCTTGGATTTCCCTTGCAATCAATTTATGGGACAAGCACCCGGCAGCGCAGGGGAAATCAATAGCTTCTGCAGCCTACACTATCAGACTACTTTCCCTCGATTTGCCAAGGTCAAGGTCAACGGCAAGGAAGCAGATCCTCTCTATGTTTGGTTGAAAGACCAAAAAGCTGGTCCGCTAGGAAAACGAATCGAATGGAATTTTGCTAAGTTTCTCATTGGCCGAGATGGGCAAGTCCTTGAGCGCTTCTCTTCCAAAACAGACCCCAAAACCATCCAAGAGTTTCTCCAAAAAATACTCTAATTTCTTTTTAAAACGTATCCTTTCATTTAGTTTGAGCCTTGAAAGGATGCGTTTTTTCTTTAAAAAGTAACTTATTTTCTTTAATTTATATTTATTTTTTTCTTTTTTGCTATTGCAATTCTTTTATTAATTTAGTATATTTGTTATATTAAAAGTTTCCAGTCATTTTAAGGGAGAAATGACCTTTTAAATTTTTTTATCTTAAAATGAAAGCGCTTTATGCACAGGAGGTAAGGTGGCTTACAAATTATCAGAGAGTTTTTCCTTAAATCAAGTTGTAACCAAGTCAGACTTGGGCTCGGGCAGTAGCTGACTGCCTTTCTAAAAACTAGGAGTATATTATGAATCGATACCTTTTTGAAAAAGGGCAAACATTTAGCATTCGGAAGTTGACTGTAGGTGTGGCCTCTGTCATCGTGGGACTGGCATTTTTTGCTTCTGGAACCGTACGTGCAGACGAAACGTCTCCTGCCACGACATCCAATTTAGATCAGCAAATCAAACAAGTCGTAGATATAGAAGAGAACAAAGCTGAACCAGTCAAAGAAGAAGGTCGTGTAGAAACTGAAAAACAAGAAACACCTGCCGCCGATACCAACAGTGCTGACTTGCTCCCTGAAGACATTCAGGACCGTGCCTATCCAGACACATCTGTCAAAGAACTCGACACAAAGACTATCGTTGACCAGAAAGCTAGTCCAAAAGTAGAAACTAAGAGCATTCTAAAGGAGAAGGAAGAAACTCCAAAAGAAGCTGAGAACGGAAACCGTGCCATCATTAACGGTGGACAAGACCTCAAACATATCAACTACGAGGGACAACCCGCAACTGCTGCCACTATGGTCTACAGCATTTACAATGGTGGTTCTCAACGATACATCGTTTCTGGGTCTGGTATTTTTGTCGCGCCTAACGTTTTCTTGACTGTTGCTCATAACTTTTTAGATAAAGAAGGCCATGTTCGTGGCGGAGATTCTGCGCGCTTCTATTACAATCTAGGTTCCAACGCTCCTGTTAAGAATTCTCAGCCAAATTCAGGAAATACCACACTCTTCCAAGAGAAAGATATCCACTTCTGGAACAAAGAAGAGTTTAGCAAGGGATATCAAAATGACTTGGCGGCAGTTGTAGCACCTGTCCCTGTACAAATCGCAAGTCCAAATAAAGCAACAACTTTTGTGCCACTCGCTGAGCATAAGACATACAAAGCAGGGGATCCTGTCAGCACGATTGGTTATCCAACTGACTCAAGCTCAAAAGAACTCAAACAGCCTATCGTAGCTGGACAACTCTATAAAGCTGACGGCAAGGTAAAATCCGTTGATCCTTATGATGACAAGGGAGCTACTGGCATCACTTACCAAACAACTTCTGTATCTGGTTTATCTGGTGGTGGAATTATCAATGGTGATGGAAAAGTCATCGGCGTACACCAACACGGAACTGTTGACAACGGTGTCCCTGAGAAAGACCGCTTTGGTGGTGGACTTGTCCTCTCTCCTGAACAACTCAAATGGGTTAAAGATATCATTGACAAATATGGTGTCAAGGGCTGGTATCAAGGTGATAATGGCAAACGTTATTACTTTACACCCGAAGGTGAAATGCTTAGAAATAAGACAGCTGTCATCGGAGAAAATCAGTACTCCTTTGATGAGAGCGGTGTCGCTACTCTAGTCAAGGGAATTGATTACGGACGTGTCGTTATCCAGCACGTGGATGAAGCAGGCAATCCAGTCAAAGAAAATGATACTTTCTTAGACAAAACAGAAGTGGGAACTGGCTTTGACTATGATTTCAAGAAAGCAATCACTCCAACCGAATTCTACAAGCAAAATCTAGAAAAATACCAGATTCTTTCCATTGATGGGGTCGAGATTCAGAAGCAACTAAAAGATGAGTGGAACCACAATGTCGTTAGCAAGACAGCTCCTGGAACCCGTGTCATCAAGGTAGTCTATAAAGTCAACAAAGGTTCCTTCAAAGTTTACTACCGTCAAAAAGGAACAACTACTGAACTCGCTGAGGCGACAGTTGATAACAATGACGGTCAAGAGTACGACGTTTCCTTTGTCAACACCTTCCATGCAAGAGACATTGCTGGCTACCGTCCAGTCAAGACTAGCCTGGAAGCAACCATCCAGCAAAAAGGTGTGAATGAAGTCGTCTTTGAATACGAGCCAGTCGCTGATACAGCTAATCCAACGACTCCGACTCCTCCAGTTGCTCATCCTGAAGATAAAGAAACTGAGATTGGCAATCATGGACCTCTTCCAAGCAAGGCTCAACTCGATTACCACAAGGAAGAATTGGCAGCCTTCATCCACTACGGAATGAACACTTATACCAATTCTGAATGGGGAAATGGGAAAGAAGACCCTCGATATTTCAATCCAACCAACTTGGATACAGACCAATGGATTCGCACCCTGAAGGAAACCGGATTCAAACGGACCATTATGGTCGTTAAACACCACGACGGATTCGTTGCTTACCCATCTAAGTACACCAACCATACCGTAGCTGCTAGTCCATGGAAAGATGGAAAGGGTGACCTTCTCGAAGAAGTTTCCAAGTCTGCTAGCAAGTACGACATGAACATGGGTGTTTACTTGTCACCATGGGATGCCAACCATCCCAAATACCATGTTGCAACCGAAAAAGAATACAACCAATACTATCTCAACCAACTGAAAGAAATCCTTGGTAATCCGAAATACGGTAACAAAGGAAAATTCATCGAAGTTTGGATGGACGGTGCGCGTGGTAGCGGTGCCCAAAAAGTAACCTATACCTTTGATGAATGGTTCAAATACATCAAAGAAGCTGAAGGGGATATTGCCATCTTCTCTGCTCAGCCGACAAGCGTTCGCTGGATTGGAAATGAACGTGGTATCGCAGGTGACCCTGTATGGCATAAAGTGAAAAGAGCCAACATCACAGACGATGTGAAAAACGAATACCTCAACCATGGTGACCCAGATGGTGATATGTACTCTGTGGGGGAAGCTGACGTTTCGATCCGTTCTGGTTGGTTCTACCATGATAATCAACAGCCGAAATCACTCAAAGAGTTGATGGACATCTACTTCAAGTCTGTTGGTCGTGGAACCCCACTCCTTCTCAACATTCCACCAAATAAAGAAGGAAAATTTGCAGATGCGGATGTGGCTCGCTTGAAGGAATTCAAAGCAACCCTAGACCAAATGTATGCGACTGACTTTGCCAAAGGGGCCACTGTAACAGCAAGTTCTACTCGTCAGAACCACCTCTACAAGGAAAGTCACCTGACAGACGGTAAAGATGATACTAGCTGGGCGCTCTCAAATGATGCCACAACTGGTAGCTTTACAGTCGATTTAGGGCAAAAGAGACGCTTTGACGTTGTCGAACTCAAAGAAGACATCGCCAAAGGTCAACGTATCTCTGGTTTCAAGATTGAAGTTGAAATCAACGGACGCTGGGTGACTTACGGGGAAGGTTCAACGGTTGGTTACCGTCGCTTGATCCAAGGTAAACCTGTAGAAGCTCAAAAAATACGTGTGACCATCACAGGAGCACAAGCTACACCAATCTTGAACAACTTCTCTGTCTACAAAACGCCAAGTAGTATCGAAAAGACAGACGGCTACCCTCTTGGACTTGAATACCACTCAAATACAACAGCGGATACAGCCGGTACAACTTGGTACAATGAATCTGAAGGTGTTCGTGGCACTTCTATGTGGACCAACAAAAAAGATGCCAAAGTAAGCTATACCTTCACAGGGACCAAGGCCTATGTCGTCTCTACAGTCGACCCAGGTCATGGAGAAATGTCCGTCTACGTTGATGGACAAAAGGTTGCGGATGTGCAAACTAAGAATGCTAGCCGTAAACGTAGTCAAAAAGTCTTTGAAACAGGCGATTTAGCACCTGGCCAACATACCATTACCCTTGTTAATAAAACAGGTGAACCAATTGCTACAGAAGGGATCTACACCCTAAACAATGATAGCAAGGGAATGTTCGAACTCGAGTCTACTAACTATGAAGTCGAAAAAGGAAAACCAGTCACTGTTAAGATTAAACGTGTTGGTGGAAGTAAGGGAACTGCTACTGTTCGCTTCATCACGGAACCTGGAACTGGGGTTCACGGTAAGGTTTACCAAGATACAACTCAAGATGTGACTTTTGAAGATGGAGAAACAGAAAAGACTGTGACCATACCAACGATTGACTTTACAGAACAAGCCGACTCTGTCTTTGATTTCAAAGCCAAGCTCACTTCTGTTTCTGATGGTGCCTTGCTCGGTTTTGCTACCGATGCAACGATTCAGGTGATGAAGGCTGAATTGCTGATCAAGGATCAAACAAGCTATGATGACCAAGCTAGTCAGTTGGATTACAGTCCTGGCTGGAACCACGAAACCAATTCCGCAGACAAATACCAAAAGACGGAGTCTTGGGCTTCCTTTGGTCGCTTAACTGATGAGCAAAAGAAAAAGACAACTGTAACAGCTTACTTCTACGGTACTGGACTTGACATCAAGGGATTTGTAGATCCAGGTCACGGTATCTACAAGGTCTTCTTAGATGGTAAAGAAGTTCCTTACCAAGATGGCATGGGAAATGCTTCGACTATTGATGGTAAGAAATACTTTAGCGGTCATGCTGCCCAACGCCAAGGCAATCAAACTCTGGTTAGCCTAAAAGGTCTTGATGAAAACTTGCACGCAGTCACCCTTCAACTAGATCCTGATCGAAACGATTTGTCTCGAAACATCGGTATTCAGGTGGATCAATTCATCACTCGTGGTGAAGGAAGCGAACTCTACAGCAAAGAAGAGCTTCTCCAATCCATCACTAAATGGAAGGACGATTTGGCTAACTTTGACCCAACAGGATTGAAAAATACACCTGCTGCACGCCAAGCTTTCCAAGCAAATCTAGACAAATTGAGAAACCAACTCAGCGCTGAAACTGTAGATGCTCAGGATGTTATGTTGACAGTAAGTACTTTGCAAGATATTCTCAGCAAGGACGAAAACTACCAAAAACCTGGCGAAGAACCTAGTCCAGAACAGCCTGCTGAACCGAAACAGCCGGAAATCGAATACAATAAGGCCATGGCTAGCTTGACAGAAGCCATCGAGAAAAAAGTCGGTGAGCTTGGTTCTAACAATGAAGCTAAGAAGAAATTAATTGAACTTGCAAACCAAGCAATCGCTGCAATTCAAGAGGCCAAAACTCAAGAAGAAGTTAATAAAGCGCTAGAATCCGCTCTTGAACAAATTAGCAAGCTTGAAGCAGCTAAGCCTGAGAAGTCAGCTAAGCCTGAGAAGCCAGCTGAACCTGAGAAGCCAGCTGAACCAGAGAAACCGGCTGAACCTGAGAAACCAACTGAGCCTGAGAAACCGGCTGAACCTGAGAAACCAGCTGAACCTGAGAAACCGGCTGAACCTGAGAAACCAGCTCAACCTGAGAAACCGGCTGAACCTGAGAAACCAGCTCAACCTGAGAAACCNGCTCAACCTGAAAAACCGGCTGAACCGGAAAAACCAGCTGAGCCNGANAAACCAGCNCAACCTGAAAAACCGGCTGAACCTGAGAAACCGGCTGAACCGGAAAAACCAGCTGAGCCTGAAAAACCAGCTCAACCTGAAAAACCGATTACTTCTTCATCTCCTGAAGAAGGAGTTAAGAACCTTGTCTTTAAACTTCCAAGTTTGGAAATCGTCAATAAGGTAGTACCGTTCAAGACTATTCGTCGCGAAAACCCACAATTAGACAAAGGAAAAGAGCAAGTTCTATCAGAAGGTAAGGACGGTCTCTTAGTCGAGTATGTTGAAGTAGACGGTGACAAGCGCAAGGTTGTCCAAACGGAAACAACTCCAGCTCAAGATCGAGTTATTGAGGTAGGTAGCAAACAAAGTTCAGTAGGAACAGAGGCGCCACCTGTTGTGACCCTTCCTGAGCACCCTCTACCAGCTCAACCTGAAAAACCGATTACTTCTTCATCTCCTAAAGAAGGAGTTAAGAACCTTGTCTTTACACTTCCAAGTTTGGAAATTGTCACTAAGGCCGTGCCGTTCAAGACTATCCGTCGCGAAAACCCACAATTAGACAAAGGAAAAGAGCAAGTTCTATCAGAAGGCAAGGACGGTCTCTTAGTCGAGTATGTTGAAGTAGACGGTGACAAGCGCAAGGTTGTCCAAACGGAAACAACTCCAGCTCAAGAGCGAGTGATTGGGGTTGGCACTAAACAAAGTTCAGTAGGAACAGAGGCGCCACCTGTTGTGACTCTTCCTGAGTATGTCCTACCAATAGAGACTACTCCAGTCGTAACAGACAATTCACCAGCAAAAGATGAAAAAGTTCCTGTTACAACTACAGTTAAACAAGACAAGGAAAGACAACTCCCTGCAACTGGGGAACAAGAAGCAACTGCCTTCCTCTTCTTGGCAGCCATCACTTCTATCTTGTCTCTCCTCATCTTTCAAAAGAATTTCAAAGACTAATAACAATCTTTGATTGATTCTTTCCCATTATTTCAGTTCCCCCGTAGAGAAGACCATTTGGTCTTCTCTTTTTTATCAATGACAAGCAAAAAAACATCCATAAATTTATATGGATGTTTTAGTATAAAATTCTAAACTAAGTTTATCATTGAGGATAGGTATTTTCAAAGTCAACTACGATTTCAAGGAAATTGTCAGCAAAAACTATAAAGCTTTTTTCTTATATGACTATCTCTTGCGATGGAAGTTGCTCTTCTTCTCGTATCTTCAAAGCTGGTTGAGTTCAAGGGATAGTCCATCTGCAGTTTGTTTTCATGCATCTCTTTTCTAATCATCAATCTCCTCCTCCCACAGTTGAATTTCTAAAACATCTGCAACCTCTATCAGCCTATATCCCTCGTTTGTTCTAATAGATAAGGTTTTAGAGGACAACTCTTTCACTTCACCAATGATAGTGGTTTTCTGTTTCTTTTCCTTGACAACAAAACATCCCTTCAATTGACCAACATAAAGCTGAGAAAGCAAGAGTAGCTTCTCAACTGAATTCAAATTCGTCGAAAAATCAACACGTTTTTTTTCTTCACCAAGCGAGCTGGTATGTTCTGAGAGGAAAAAGCCCATCCACTTCTGCATCCCTGGATCTTGATAGTCACGCGCAGATGGAAAGGGTAAATAAGAACGATCAATCATTTTAGTCCATCTAATCCTCCAGCAGAATGCCCCCCAATCAGCTTGCTTCTAGCAAGACTCCTAGAGGCTTCTTCCAGTGCGTTGGCCTTTAAGAGGAAGGTAAAACCAAATTGTTCCCGAATGGAGTCAATGGCTGTCTGGAGCCTTTCTTCTTTTTCTAACTTGTCAACATCATCAAAGAGGGAGATCAAACCAAAAGACTCGTCCACAAATCCTGAATAGTTGACTCCGACACTTCTGACCGCTCCAGAAGTGTATTTATTATGAAATAGCTTCAAAACATAATCCGTTAAGATAGCTGTATTATTGGTCGGTTCGACCTTCATTTGTGTGTGAATAGACGACCTGACCTCCTGCTTAGAGAAACCAACATAGATAGAGACAAGGGTTGTTTTCTTGCCCGCCCTTCTCAGCCTAATAGCCACCTGCTCCGCCATTTCTCGAAGAATAATTTCGATATCCCGTAGCTTCACGTAGTCTCTCGGCAAGATTTGAGAATTGCCTAATCCCTGAGACTTGGCTTTATAAGGCCTGTGAACATTGCTCTCATCAATCCCATTAGCATGAAACCACAAACGCAGGCCAGCCTGACCCAGAGCCTTCTGTAGCTGGTCTGGATTACTGGTTGCCAATTCCTTGATGGAAAAAATCCCCAGATCATGCAAGCGTTTCTCCATCCGCCTGCCAATCCCCCAAAAGTCTGTCATCTTAGGAATGGCCCAGACTTTCTCTTCCACATCCTGATAAGACCAGTTTGCCCTCATGGTCGGGGTGTGCTTGGCCTCATTATCCAGAGCCAATTTAGCCAGTAAGGGATTGGCATTGGACATACCCACTGTAGAGTAGATCCCTGTCTGCCTCCAAATATCCCTCTGGATGCGAGCAGAAAGCAGATCCAGCTTGTCTTTGCGAGATAGACTCTTGTCTGGGATAAAATAGTTGAGCGAACTAGTCAGATCAATAAAGCCCTCATCGATAGAGTAGGGATAAATATCATCTGGACTACCATAATTTTGAAAGATTCGCTGGATTTCCATATTGACTGCTATGTATTCATCCATCCTAGGTGGCACGATCAGGGTCACTTGAGCCCAATCTTCGATGTAGCGAACATAGTCTAAGTCAGTAGGCAAGCCTTGCTTTCGAGCATTGTAATAGGAAAATTTGCGCGTTTTGATATCAAAAGGCAGATCATAGGCCCGGCCAACATTGGACTTACCAAAAATCTTCTTAAACATGGGAGAGGAAGCTAGGATAAGACCAGTAGAATTATCCGCGCGACTCATGACACAAAGCGAGGTCTTCAGCGGATGCAAGCCCCTTTTCACACACTCGACACTGGCATAAAAAGATTTCATATCGACAAAGGCAATATCACTTTTGGGCTCTCTGGAATAATCAAAGTAGCCCATAGGCTAACCCTCCATCGGCACAAAATTCCCAACGATAATCCCCACAATCCGAGGATCTTCTTCATAGGAGATGAAAATGTCCTTGTATTTAGGATTGATCGATACCAGACGCAAGCCATCTTCCTCCCGATAAACCCGTTTGATATAGGTCTGGTTGTTGCAGACCACTGCATAAACTGCTCCGTCATAGTCAAATCCCGTCTCTCGAATCAGAGCCACCGAACCATTTTGATATTTAGGCTCCATAGAGTCCCCAGCCACCCAGGACGCAAAATCATGGGCCAACTCCTCGTTAAAGTAGACCGTATCAAAATTCTGGTCATCGTAGACCGAAGTCCCAATCCCTGCTGACATGCGTTCGTAGACACGGTACTCATAGAGGCGCTCTGGCATGATCGTCACCTTCTGAGTTTGTTCCTCTTGAGCTAGGTTGCGAGCATAAAGCACAACCTTGTCCTTCCCTTGCTTGGAGAGGCTATTGTAGAGACGGACAATCTCAATCTGAGTAAAATACCCTCTTGCTACCTTTAAAATATTCTCTAGCTGGGCAACCTTCTCCTTGGATGGTTCCTTAATTCCACGTTCCCAAGCCGAGTAAGCCTGAAAACTAATCCCTAATTCCTCTGCAATTTCCTTCTGTGTCAATTTTAACTCTTTTCTCCGAGCCTTGAGTTTTTCTGGTTGGTACATGATTCACCCCCTAGTGTGATGTTTTATCGAGAATATCTCTCTTAGAAAAACAAATCGACGGTTGAGCTTACATCTCCAAAACTCAACCAATTAGGTTTAGTTTTATTATATAAAAAAAGTGGACGATTGTCCACTGGGAAAACCAAGTTTAAACAGCACCACTTATCTATTCTGAACAAAAAAGACATCCAAGAGTAAATTCTTGAATGTCTGGAAAGATTATAACTCCATTAACCTTTTCAATAGACTGGAATTGATGATATTATGGTCTCCTTATCTCAAATACTGCTGTATGAACCCACTCATTATGAATTTGTAAGTCATTTTCTATCATTCTACTAAAGGTGAAGCCATTTTTTAAAAGCACCCTCTGAGAGGCTAGATTACCCGTTGCCGTTCCTGCAATGATTCTATTGAAACCATAAGTCGTGAAGGCTTTTTCTAAAACGAGTTTAACCGCTTCGCTGGCATAACCTAAATTGCTAACATTTTCCCCAATCCTATACCCGAGTTCTGCTGTATTTCGATCACTCTCTAAGACACTTAAATTGATTCTCCCGACCATAACGCCTTGCGAATCTCTAATAAGATGCATATAGACATCACGATTCGTTTGTTCCGTTAACAATTCCCTTGTAATTTCTTTAAAACCTTCTAAATCAAAATAGTTAGCTGGTCTAGGAGGTAAATTTCGCTCAAAATACTCCCGATTTTCTTTTTCAAAAGCATATACATCTAGACTATTTTCTTCAGACAGCAACTCTAAACTTATCATTTCAAATCCTCTCCCATCATTATCTACATTCAACATTTTCTCATGTTTACACAAAGTGAAATCTACAGAATTTGAAGAGATTCTTTTGTTCTCTATATAGTTTCTACATTATAACACAAAATACTATGGATAAGCATAATATTCAAGGCGCCAGACCAGAAAAACGAGCTGGAGTGGCGCTTAAGGAAACTTCTGGAGCACTAACGCACAGCGATACAACTCAGATTTATGTCAATACTTCTAATGTAGACCCCCTATCTGCTGGATAGGGTAAATTTAGGGCAAACTTTTGTAGAAAGTACAGAAAAAAGCACCCATAAGGTAAACTTTTGAGTGCTTTGAAACGTTGATAGTATCGTATTGATTAACGTTTTGAGGCAACTGACTCTGTCAGGTTGCAACCACATTTGTAAGCGACTAAAGTCGCAACAACTGTGTCAATTGCACCAATTTAAGTATGAAAGTACAAAAAGAACACCCCGAAAGGTGCTCTTTGTAAGTATCGTAATTCTCTCGAATTAACGTTTACTAAATTGTGATGCTTTACGAGCTTTCTTAAGACCTGGTTTGGAAAGCGTGGGTTTCAGTTGGACTAAAAATAGCGTAATATCAAGGCTTTTCAAAACGATATCTACTGATTAATTTCATAAAATTTGAATCAATATTTTTTAAATAAGGAAATTTCTTAACGCAAAACTTTCAATCCTATCCTCTTCCTTCTTATCCTAATAAAGTTTGTAATATTGGAATAACAACGATAAATAGAACCGTACTTAGAGTCACCACATTCGTAGAGAATTCCACATCTCCTTTTCCCTGATTAGCAAGGATTGGGAGAACAGCCAGAGCTGGTGTAGCAGACTGAATCATAAAGGTCTTAAATTCTACTGTCGCCATATTTGGTGCAAAGAACTTCAATACAAGAAGCATGATTAGAGGAGCTAGGATAAAGCGTCCAACCAAAGTGACAATTGTATCTTTATCAAAAGCAATGGTATTCAAGCCCGCCTTTGCAAGAACGATACCAATATAAATCAGAGATAGGGGAGTGACGATATTCCCAACATAGGTTAAGGTATTCGTTGCGAAATCTGGAATAGAGATTCGAAGAATCAAAAATAGTAGAGCCACAAGAAAACCTACAAGCGGAGCTGGTAGCAATTTCTTCCAGTCAAATTTAGTTGTCTCCTTGCTTTGACCCGATTTACTGTCACTCGTCATCAAATACACGCCCAATGTCCAGGTGGAAATCGTGTTGGTGATATAGTAAATTAAGAAATAAGGCAGAGCCTGATCCCCAAAAATAGCAACGTTTAAAGGTAAACCAATAAAAATAGTATTGGCATTCACAAAGGTATTAATCATGGTCCCTCGACGTCCTGGACGGACCTTGAAAACCATAACTGCAATATAAGCTACGATGTAGCCCAAGATAAAGGCCACAAATGTATAAAGGAGACCTCCAGAAAGACTGATTAGTTTATCTAGTGTTAGGTATTTCATTACCGACACAAAGATTGATGCGGGCAAGGCTACATTCATGATTAAACGAGACAGGTTGGGACCAAAGGCATCTCCAAACCATCCCTTCACCTGAAGAATGTACCCCAAAACAATAATAGCGATAATCGGAATGATACTCGTAATCGAGGTTAAAAAGAGTGACATAGGTATCCTTTCTAAATTACTTAAGTCCACAGCCTATATAAATCTGTCGCTAGCGAAGGATAGACAGCAGCAATGAATTATTTATACTCTGGATACCACTTCAAATCACGAACTGCTTTAGCCATATCTGTTTCCTTAGCACGCGCAAGACCTTGCTCTTGCGCTTTTTTAGCGACTGCTTCCGCTACTTTAATAGAAACATCTGCTACATACTTGAATGGCGGCAAAACAGGAGCTCCTGGTTGGCCTGGATTGACAATACCACTCAATGAATGAGCCGCTGCTCCAATCATTTCATCAGTCAAAAGACTTGCTTCAGAAGCCAGCATACCTAGACCAAGACCTGGGTAAATCAAGGCATTATTGGCTTGACCAATCACATAGTCGACACCTTTATAAGAAACCGTATCAGCAGGAATTCCTGTTGCGACAAAAGCTTTGCCATCTGACCATTCAATCAAATCTTTGGCACTAGCTTCAGCTAGTTTGGTTGGATTTGACAAAGGGAAGATCATCGGACGCTCTGTATTTTCACACATAGCCTCTACTATTTCTTTAGTGAAGGTATTAGGCTGAGTAGAAGTTCCTACAAGAATGGTTGGCTTCACAGTCTTCACTACTTCAAGCAGGTCAGTCAACTTGTCTGCGTTACTAAAGTCAGCACGTTTCTTAGCAAACGTTTTTTGCTCAGGAGTTAGGTCATCCATGTCATCAAAGAGAAGACCTTGCTTATCAACCATAAAGAAACGTTTATAGCCTTCTTCTTCAGAAAGACCTTCACTCACCATTTCACGAAGAACACGAGAAGCAATTCCTGCACCCGCAGTACCACCACCATAGCAGAGATAAACTTGATCTGTTAATTTTTCACCACTAATATCCAGTGAACCAAAGATACCACCTAGGGTAACGATTCCTGTACCTTGAATATCATCATTAAAGGTCGGAATTTGTTTCCGGTATTTTTCAAGAATATTGGCAGCATTCGAGCGGCCGAAGTCTTCCCAGTGAAGGTAGAGTTTAGGAAAGAGACGCTCTGCCGTTTGAACAAATTGGTCAATAAAGTCGTAGTAACGATCTCCGCGGACCCGTTCGTGACGATTTCCTAAGTAATTAGGATTGTTACGAAGTTCTTCACGGTTAGTCCCTGCATCAATGACTAAAGGAAGAACCATCGAAGGATCGATTCCAGCAGCACCCGTATAGACCATCAATTTCCCGACAGAAATATCGACACCATTTGTTCCCCAGTCACCGATTCCAAGGATTCCTTCTGCATCTGTTACAACAATGAGACGAATCTCGCGATCCCCAGCAGCATTTTTCAAAGTGGCTTCAATATTTTCAGGATGATTGATATCAAGATATCCCGCATATTGTGGATCTACAAAGAGATCACTATAGCCTTCAATGGTATCTGCAATAGTTGGATCGTATACAATTGGATTGAATTCCTCCAAATGTTGAGAAAAGAGGTAATAGAAAAGAGTCCGGTTCGTGTTAAAAATTTCCATTAGGAAAAGACGCTTTTCCAAATCATTGGCTTTTGTTTGCATTTGTGCATAAGTTTGCGCCGCTTGTTCTTCAATCGTTTGAACATACGGTGGCAGTAAACCAATAAGGCCTAGTTCCTTCCGCTCCTCTAATGTAAAGGCAGTCCCTTTATTGAGGAAGGGGTTGTTTAAAATATCATGTGCAGTCATAGTGCAACCTCCTTTTTACTTCTATTATACCACTTAAAACGAATTGTTTGGAAAACTTTGTTGTTTGAAAAATACAATCGTGTACGCATATGTTATAATGAGTCTACGAGAACAATTTTCTAATAAGCTCTTTTATACTTAAAACACCATTATTAATGACACTTTAAGTTGTTCTATTTTATAAAGTTCTGAACTCATAAAACTCTCAATGATCACTCTTTACTAAAAGTTTCGAGTAAAAGAAACTAATCATACAAATTGGCAATCCGAATTAAAATAAATATTATATAAGTTTGTTATACAATACTTTGTATTTTTTAAGATGTTTTTTTGTCATGCAAAACTTGTATTCTATTTATATGACGAATAAAAACTATTTACAACAATATATTTCCCAAAAAGTGAAATATTTTCGAACACAGAAAAAAATGAGCCAGGAAGAACTTTCGGAACAAGCGGAGCTCGGGCTTAAGTATATCAATCAACTTGAAAACCAAAATGTGAATCTGACCATTCACAGTCTTGAAAAAGTGATTGTCGCCCTAGAGATGACCCCAGAGGAATTTTTCAATTTTGATAGCCTTGAATCAACCTCTGATAAGACCGACAATCTTTCACTCAAAAGAATCAACATGAAGATTAAACAGCTCCCTATTGATAAACGAGAAAAGATGTTAGTCATTTTTGAAAGTATCTTAGATAATCTTTGATATCCCTGACTCACTTACATTTTAACTGGTGAATACTCGTATAGTCAAATTGTGGGATACGGATAAAAATTATCTATCCGGTGATTTCCACTTATTTTCCTTCTCCAACTAATGAAAGTGAGCCCATATGAATTTAAAAGATCTACAATATTTTTATGACCTCTGCCAGCTTCAATCCTATACAGAAGTAGCAAAACAACATAAAGTCAGCCAACCATCTATTTCTTATGCCATCAAGCGCTTAGAGGAATCTTTTAATTGCAAATTGATTCACCATGATCCTTCACATCGCTCCTTTAAACTAACTAATCAAGGACAAATCCTTCTGAAGCATACAGAACTGATTTTACCTGAGGTCATTTCTACTCGCAAAGAAATTAATCGCTCTTTGGCGCATTGCTCTACTGTAGGATTCCCTCCGATTATCATTCAGTATCTTTTCTCTGTCTTAAATAAAGAAACTGAATTTGATTTTTTAAAAAAGGTACGTCCTATTCGTGGTGGATCCGTAGAGTTATTAAATCTTCTCCTCAAGGGAGACCTTGATGCAAGCCTACTCGGCTTGATTGAACCACTCAATCATCCTTCAATAGAGACACATGAACTCTTTCATAAAGAACTGTATGTCGTTTTATCTAAGAACCATCCTCTTGCTACTGCCCCTTCCCTTACTTTTGAAGACTTAGTAGATCAATCCTTTATACTTTTAGACGAACACTTTGTTCACCTGAAAGCTTTTGAACTACTTAATCAAAAGCATCAAAACAAGGCAGAAATATTCTTTAAGACTGACGACATTGTCATCATTAAAGAACTTTTAAAGAAAGGGATCGGCCTTAGTTTACTAGCTGATATCGCACTTTCTGATGAAGATGATGATTTAATAAAAATCCCTCTAATACCGGAGGACCAGATAACATTTACAGTTTATTACGCTTATCTCAAATCAGCTACACTGTCATCAGAAGTAGAAGCCTTATTTAATCTCATTAAATCATATGAATAGAAAAAACTCTAACTATCAACTACCTGATAGCTAGAGTTTTTTACATTATAGGTATTAGACTAAAGTACGAAGAAATAGGATATGATCGCCGAATTTTTCATTTACCTGATACCCTTCAAGGAGATTCCCAATTATAAATCTACAAAGTGTCGATAAAAAAGAACACCCCGAAAGGTGCTCTTTGTAAGTACAGTAATTCTTTCGAATTAACGTTTACTAAATTGTGATGCTTTACGAGCTTTCTTAAGACCTGGTTTCTTACGCTCAACTTTACGTGAGTCACGAGTAAGAAGTCCTGCGCGTTTCAATGAATCGCGGAAGTCTGGGTCTACTTGAAGAAGGGCACGAGCGATACCATGACGGATAGCTCCTGATTGACCAGCGTATCCACCACCTACAACGTTAACAAAAACGTCGTATGAACCTACAGTTGAAGTAACTGCGAATGGTTGGTTGATAACGAGACGAAGGTCAGCGTGTGGGATGTACTCTTCAACATCCTTTTTGTTAACAGTGATTTTACCAGTTCCTGGAACAAGGCGAACGCGTGCAACAGCGTTTTTACGACGTCCAGTACCTGCATATTGTGCTTGTGACATACTTTATTGTTCCTTTCCTTAGATAAGTCCTGAAATATCAAGAACTTCTGGTTGTTGTGCAGCGTGAGTGTGCTCAGCTCCAACAAATACTTTCAACTTCATACCTTGAGCGCGGCCAAGAGTATTGTGTGGAAGCATACCTTTAACTGATTTTTCGATCAAACGTACTGCATTTTTAGAACGAAGTTCACCAGCAGAGATTTGTTTCAATCCACCTGGGTGGTTTGAGTGAGTGTAGTAAATCTTATCAGTTGCTTTTTTACCAGTCAATTTAACTTTTTCAGCATTGATAACGATTACGAAGTCACCTGTATCAGTATGTGGTGTGAATGTTGGTTTGTTTTTTCCGCGAAGTACGCTAGCAACAACTGCTGAAAGGCGTCCAAGAGGTACATCAGTTGCGTCAACAACGTACCATTTGCGTTCTACTTGGCCTGGTTTAGCCATGAATGTAGTTTTGTTCATGATTTCTCCTATATGAATATCGTTTTTGTTTACAGGGCGGATGTTCCGGTCCGCGGGGTATTTGAAAGGTTCCGGGGCCTTACAAATGGGGTAAACAATACCGTCTACTATCATACCAAATTTTACTACTAAAAGTCAATAGATATGAAAAAATTTTTTTACCGATTTCGCTGTTTAACATCTAGAAAAACCTCGCTTTTGCGAGGCTCTCCTATTTGTAAGCTAAGGCACGTTTAAAGGTTTTCCAGATTCCCAAATCATCTGTCTGAAGGACTAGGCTGGCATACATACGTCCGATAAAGGCTGTTGCAGTTACTGCAAAAACAACCGTTATGGCAAGTGAAATCCAAGCTTCTAGACCACTTGCATACCCATTAATAGCTCTAAATGGCATAAAGAAGGTCGAGATGAAAGGAATATAGGAACCAATTTTCAGAACTAAATTGTCTCCTGCAGCACCTAGAGCGGTCACTCCAACGAATCCTGCGATAATCAAGATCATCAGTGGCGACAAGGCCTTTCCTGAATCCTCAGGGCGAGAAACCATAGAACCTAGGAAGGCTGCCAAAACAACGTACATAAAGAGACTAACCAATACAAACAATAAGGTATTGAGCGAGAAGGCATCTCCTAGATGATTTAAAATACCAGATTGAGCCAAGATTGGTAGGTCTTTAAAGAGAAGAATGGCAGCCAGCCCACCCACGACGTAAATGCCAATATGGGTCAAAATCACAAGAAGCAGAGCCAGCATGCGAGCATAGAAATAATGACTAGCTCGGATACTAGAGAAGACCACCTCCATGATTTTGGTTCCTTTCTCGCTAGCCACTTCCTGAGCAGTGACACTAGCATAGGTAATCAAAATCATATAAAGGAAGAAACCAAGCCCTGCGGCCGCAATGGTTTGAACAATTTTTTTGTTTTCCTTAGATTCATCAATCTTCTCAGTAAAGTCAACGGTTTGACTCAGGCGCTTTTCCTGCTCTTGGGACAAATTAGCCGCCGAGCGATTGAGTTGGTATTGCAGTTCATTTAGCTTATTGGTTACTGCTAGTTTAATGCCACTTTCAAGAGAAGTTTCACCGTGATAGACGGCCTTGATGACGCTGTCCTCTTGCTCAACGGTTAGGTAACCCTTGATTTTCTCATCCTTGATAGCAGCTTGGGCACTGGCTTCATCCTTATAATCAAAGTTGATACCATTAGTACCCTTGAGCCCTTCTTCCACAGATGGCACTGTTGTTACTACTGCTATCTTGCTATTCTTGGCCATAGAAGAATTTTGGAGATAGCCAATTCCTACAGATAAGGCTAAAAAGAGGAACGGCGAAATCACCATAAAGAAGAAACTCCACGACTTGACATGTCGAAGATAGGTTTCCTTCATTACAACCCACATATTTCTCATACTTCCACCCCTGATTCTAGTTTAAAGATTTCATCGATTGTTGGAGCTTGTTGGTCAAAGGTTGCGATGTATTGACCTTGAGTGAGGATTGGGAAGAGTTCCCTTCCAGCACTCTCATCATCGAGGATCAATTTCCAACTACCTTGCTTGGTCAAGCTAACCTGTTTGACATGAGGAAGTTTTTCCAATTCTTCCTTACTTCGTTCACTTGAAACAAAGAGACGTGTTTTCCCGTATTGATTGCGAACATCCTGAACAGGTCCATGCAAGACCACACGTCCATCACGAATCATCAGGATATCATCGCAAAGCTCCTCAACATTGGTCATGACATGGTCAGAAAAGATAATGGTCGCACCGCGCTCTTTCTCTTTCAAGATGACCTGTTTGAGCAACTCGGTATTGACTGGATCCAAACCACTAAAGGGCTCATCCAGGATAATCAAGTCTGGCTCATGGATTAGAGTGATAATCAGCTGAATTTTCTGCTGATTCCCTTTGGAGAGGCTCTTGATTTTGTCGGTCAATTTGCCCTTCACTTCCAATTTTTCCATCCATTGAGGGAGTTTTTCCTTGACCTCCTTAGCATCCATGCCCTTTAGAGTAGCCAAGTAGCGAACTTGCTCAAGGACTGTCAACTTGGGCATGAGACTGCGTTCCTCAGGCAGATAACCAATCCGAGCGTAGGTTTCCTGACGAATCTCCTGCCCATCCAGACTGATTTCTCCTTGATAGTCCAAAAATTTCAACATACTGTGGAAAATCGTTGTTTTCCCAGCACCATTTTTCCCGACCAGTCCCAAAATTCGTCCTGGACTTGCCTGAAAATCGACACCAAACAAGACTTGCTTGGAACCGAAACTTTTCTCTAGATTTCTTACTTCTAGCATTTTCCACCTCCGAAATATGTTGCACTTATTATACTCCTTTTTGATAGCCTTTACAAGGATTTATGTACATTTTTATCTTGTTCATCCTTTCCTTAAAAACTAAACTCTCTAAAGTTTTTGAGTACCCAAGTGATAGAACAATTATAGCCCATTAAAGTGCATACAAGAGCTTTTACTCCTCAATTGTCCATTTTTGATCCTGAACTGTCATTTTGAAAAGCAAAAATCCACCCCGAAGGATGGATTGATGGTTTAACGCACTTCTGCATTCACTTTTTCTTCAAGTGATGCTTGGATTTTTTCCATGTAGCGAGCTACTTCTTCATCGGTCAGGCTATCTTCTGGATTTTGGAAGGTCAAGCTATAGGCCATTGACTTCATGCCAAGTCCTAATTTTTCGCCTGAGAAGACGTCAAAGAGTTTGATATCTGTCAAACGTTTCACGCCTGCAGCTTGGATAGCGTCTACAACTTCTTGGTGAGTAACTTCTGCCTTGAGGAGAAGGGCAACATCACGACTAACTGCTGGGAATTTAGTAATTTCAACAAATGGAGCAGCAGGTTGAAGCGCAGCTTCGATGGCTGAAAGGTTGAGCTCAGCCACATACGTTTCTGGAATATCATAAGCCTTAGCAGTTACTGGATGCACTTGACCAAGGAAACCAAGAACTTGGTCACCGAGTGAAATGACTGCTGTACGGCCTGGGTGAAGGCTAGCAATCTCAGCTGTTGCTGTATAAGTTACTTCAAGTCCCAAGCGAGTAAAGAGCGCTTCAAGGATTCCCTTAGCATAGAAGAAATCAACTGGAACCGCTGCAGTTTGGAAATCTTTTTCTGCAACCAAGCCTGTCAATGCAAAGGCAAAGCTGTTGATTTCGTTTGGTAGGTCTTCTTTTGGATTGCCTGTTTGTTCAAAAACTTTTCCAATCTCGTAAAGAGCCAAGTTTTTGTTCTTACGAGCTACGTTGTAGGCAACTGTATCAAGGATACCAGAAATCATATTTTGACGGAGAACGGAGCGATCCACTGTCATTGGCCACATAAGTTCTGTAAGGTTACTTGGTTGAGCCGTGAACTCAACTGCTTTTTCTGGAGTTGTTAGAGCGTAGGTAATGATTTCTGTCAAACCTGCTCCTTCGGCAATAGTACGAACTTGACGACGAAGTTTTTGTGTCACTGTCAATTCCCCTGCTGTACCGTCATCTTTTGGAAGACTGGTTGGCAAGCGGTCGTAACCGTAGATACGAGCGATTTCTTCAAAGAGGTCTGCTTCGATGGTGATATCCCAACGACGACGTGGGACGCTGACTGTGAAGGCTTCCGCACTCCCTGAAAGACCAAAGCCAAGACGACGGAAAACGTCCTCTACATCAGTATAAGAAAGCTCAGTTCCAAGGACACGATTAACGTCGGCAAGAGTTGAAGAAACTTCCACATCAGAAGTATCAAGTTCACCAGCTGAAACAATACCCTTACGCACTGTTGCACCGGCAAGTTCGGCAATCATACTAGCTGCTGCATCAAGGGCTTCGTTAACAGTTGCCACATTGATTCCTTTTTCAAAGCGAGAAGAAGATTCTGAACGCAGATTAAGACGTCCACTAGTCTTACGAATTGATTTGCCATTGAAAACAGCTGCTTCAAGGACAACACGACTAGATTTTTCAGAGATTTCTGTAGCTTGGCCACCCATAACACCTGCAAGGGCTACTGGCTTGTCAGCCACAGTGATGACTAGGTCAGTTTCTGCAAGTTCACGTTCTTCACCGTCCAAGGTCACCAATTTTTCACCAGCACGCGCTTCACGCACACGGATGTCAGTCCCTTCAAAGGTATCCAAGTCAAAGGCATGCATAGGTTGACCAAAGTAAAGCAAGATATAGTTGGTTACGTCCACTACGTTGTTGATTGGACGGATACCTTCGTTCATAAGAAGATTTTGCAACCATTGTGGACTTGGTGCGATGGTCACATTGTCCAAGATACGGGCCGCATAGTAAGGTGCCTTGTCTGTGTCAATGCTGACAGAAAGGGCATCTGCCGCAGATTCATTTGTTTCTGTTAGAGTAAATTCTTTAAAATTGACTGCCTTGTCATAGATAGCTGCCACTTCATGAGCTACCCCACGCATAGAAAGGGCGTCTGCACGGTTTGGAGTGATTGAAAGTTCAATGACTTCATCATCCAAATCTAGATAAGAGAAGACTACCTCGCCTGGAACTGCATTTTCAGGCAAGATTTGGATACCATCTGCAAATTCCTTTGGTACAACGGAGTCAGAAATGCCTAGTTCACCAAGTGAACAAATCATTCCAAGTGACTCAAGACCGCGGATTTTCCCTTTTTTGATTTTGTAGTTGTCAGCGATACGAGCTCCCGGAAGTGCCACCATAACCTTGATACCAGCACGCACATTCGGAGCACCACAAACGATTTGACGGGCTTCTTCTTCGCCAACATTAACCTGACAAACATGGAGGTGAGTTTCTGGCACATCTTCGCAAGACAAGACCTCACCGACGACAATTTTTGAGAGACCAGCAGCAGGTGATTCGACACCTTCTACCTCGATCCCTGTGGTTGACATTTTTTCAGCCAACTCTTGTGATGGTACATCAATGTCCACCAACTCTTTTAACCATTTATAACTAACTAACATATGTAAGATACCAAGGGCTATGCTGAAATCTAGATGACTTTCCTAGATTTCTTTTGGCCCTCGTTTAGATCCTTTCATTTTGTGTTTTCCAGCCCGAGGCTGTCTTAGGAAGAGCTCTTATCTCTTACCATCTCTATAGAATAAAAGTTTTTAGCCACAACTCTGTGAACAAACTCTTTCTATAAAGTTACATTTAAATAGTAAAACTTAACTTCCCAATTAAGAACTATTTCATTCAACCTTCATAGAATGCTTAACTATTTTTTCACAACCACCTTGAATTAATTTTTTTAAATTTTGATAACCAGGATGATAAACAGCATAAAAACTAAGTTCAATATTTAAATCTGAGTTTTCTGAAATTTCTTCTATTAATTCTTCTATAAAAAAAATAAAATCTTTACGCTTACTCTTCGACAAAGCACCACAAACATATATATTTAACTTTTCTTCTTTTGAATCCTGGGACAATATTTCTAATTGTTCGATTAATTTTTTATACGATTGTTTTCTGTAGTCCTTTTTATTATCATCCTTTACTGCCGAAATTAAATTATCCATTACAGATTCGACAACATCAGAAAATAGATCAGTTACATATGATCCGTATAGATTCCTCCAAAATGTACTTGTTTTCATAGTTAAGAATCTTAAATGACGATCATTAATATTTGAATGATGAAATGAAGAAAAATTACTATCAGGGGATTGTTCTCTTTTAGCAGAGGGGTTTACCATAAGTATTATATTAGAAGGATTTATGTAGTCT